>VGEI01000004.1 GCA_016869415.1 Alphaproteobacteria bacterium | reverse complement strand
CGTGTATTCGCGGCAGCCGGGCTTCGACAGCCTCTCAGCGGCAATGGCATAGTCCGGCCCTCCGACTCCAGTCGGCGAACATAGTTGTATAAACTTTTTGTTAAATAAAGTTAAAATTGATTAAAACATCGGCGCCTGCCGGCGGCACCCCAGCCGGCAAATCCATCCACCTGATCCGTCACGGGCAATCCGTGTTCAACGCGGCGTTCGATTCCGTCACCCGGATCGACCCGATGATCTTCGACGCCCCGCTGTCGGAGATCGGTGTTGGCCAGGCTACGGCCCTGCGAGGCGAGGTCCACACGCTGGGGGTCGAGCTGATCGTCACCTCGCCGCTGACCCGCGCCATCCAGACCGCGCTGCACGCCTTCGGGCCGGACCACGCCCCGATCCGCGTCGAATCGCTGCACCGCGAGCGGCTCGAGCACTCCGGAGATGTCGGCCGCTCGCCCGTTTCGCTGCGCCGGGATTTCCCCACCCTCGCCTTCGACCACCTCGACGATCCCTGGTGGCATTTCGACGGCCGCGATCCGCAGGCGGTCTTCATCGAGCCCGAGGAGACCCTGCTCGGCCGCGTCCAGGCCTTCCGCCAATGGCTGGCCGCGCGGCCCGAAACGACGATCGCCGTGGTCGGTCACGGCACCTTCCTCAACCGCCTGACCGGCCACCAGTTCAAGAACTGCGAGCGGCTGACGATCAGTCTCTAGGGCGATCCGGCTCTAGGCCGGCGTCTCAATTCCGGTCTTCTTGAGCGCCGCCGCTTGCCGCTTGGCCAGGGTCTTCGCCTCAAAGCCGCTTATCAGCTCGTGAAAGAGCTGGTGCCAGTTGATCTTCGCATTGAGGTGCAGGAAGACCGAGCCGAGGCCGATGGCGGCACGGTCCATGAGCACGAACTCGCGCGGCGGTGTCACGCCGCCCAGCCGGCGGATGTCGCGATGCACCTTCTCCGCCACCTCGCGGCCGTAGACGCCCGAGTTGGTCTCCTGGATCAGCCGCGGCCGGTTCTCCATCAGCGGCGCGTAGACGAAGGCCGCCCACTGGTTGAGCACGGCGATCATCTCCTTCGACAGGCCCTTGAAGCCCCAGGTCTCGTAAGCATGCACGGCGAGCGCCTGATCGCCCCGGTCGAGGGCGTTATAGAGGTCGATCACCCCGCCGACGAATTTCGGCGGGAAGACCCGGATGCAGCCGAAATCGAGCAGGTTCACGCCATCGTCGGCACGCACCGAGTAGTTGCCGAGATGCGGGTCGCCGTGAATGACCCCGTAGTAATAGAAGGGCACGTACCAGGCGCGGAACATGGCGGTCGCCACCCGGTTGCGCCGGGCCAATGGCGCGTCCTTCACAGTCAGCAGCTTGACGCCGTCGAGCCAGCTCATGGTCAGCAGGCGGCGCGTCGACAGCCCTGATACCGGCTCAGGCACCGAGACGCTGTCCTCGTCCTTCAGCATCAGGGCGTAGAGCCGCATGTGCCGCGCCTCGAGATCGTAGTCGAGCTCCTCGCGCAGCCGGGCCGAGATCTCGGCGTGGATGTCCTGCGTCTTCACCGCCCGGTCGTAGCGCTCGTAGACCGCGAAGATCAGGCGGAGCTGGCGCAGATCGGCCTCGACCGTCGAGTTCATGTCGGGATACTGCAGCTTGCAGGCAAGCGCCGCACCGTCGTGGCCCCTGGCCCGGTGCACCTGGCCCAGCGAGGCGGCGGCCACCGCCTCGCGGCCGAACTCGGAGAATTTCTTCTCCCAGTCCGGGCCGAGCTCCGCCGCCATGCGGCGCTTGACGAACGGCCAGCCCATCGACGGCGCGTCGGACTGGAGCTGGATCAGCTCCTTGACGTATTCGTCGGGCAGCGCGTCGGGAATGGTGGACATGAGCTGCGCCACCTTCATCAGCGGACCTTTCAGCCCGCCGAGTGCCGCCGTCAGCTCCGCCGCATGCTTGCCCTTGTCGACCTCGATGCCGAAGAGGCGGCCGGCGCCGAAGCGCACGCCCAGCCCACCGACCGCCGCCCCGACGCGTGCGTAGCGTCTCAGCCGGCCACCGACGGTGTTTTCTTCGTTATTGGCCATGGAGCGGTGGAAACCCCTCACCCCGCTCGCTTCGCTCGCCTCCCTCTCCCGTAGGGAGAGGGAGAACTAAACCTCTCCCTTGGGGAGAGGTCGACCGCGCCAGCGGTCGGGTGAGGGGAACCTGATAACGGCACACCACCCTCACCCGATCTTCTCCAGCTCGTCGATCAGCCCAGCGACGACGTTGAGGCCGCTGCCCCAGAATTCCGGATCGCTGGCGTCGAGGCCGAACGGCGCAAGCAGCTCCTTGTGCCTCTTCGCTCCCCCGGCCCGCAGCATGTCGAGATACTTCTGGGCGAAGCCCGCTGGCGTTTTGAGGTACGCCGCGTAGAGCGAATTCACCAGGCAGTCGCCGAAGGCATAGGCGTAGACGTAGAACGGCGTGTGGACGAAGTGCGGGATGTAGGTCCAGTAGTACTTGTACTCGTCGTCGAAGCGCAGGGCGGGCCCGAGGCTCTCGCCCTGCACGTCGAGCCAGATCCGGCCGATGCGCTCGGCGGTAAGCTCGCTCTGGCGGCGCTCGTCGTGGACACGGCGCTCGAACTCGACGAAGGCGATCTGCCGCACCACGGTGTTGAGCATGTCCTCGACCTTGCCGGCGAGCATCGCCTTGCGCCGCCTCGGGTCCTTCTCGGCATCGAGCAGACCGCGGAAGGTCAGCATCTCGCCGAACACCGAGGCGGTCTCGGCAAGGGTCAGCGGCGTCTGCGACAGGAGCTGCCCCTGGCCGCCGGCCAGCACCTGGTGCACGCCATGACCGAGCTCGTGGGCCAGCGTCATCACGTCGCGCGTCTTGCCGAGATAGTTCACCAGCAGATACGGATGCGCCGAGGGCACGGTGGGATGCGCGAAGGCGCCCGGGGACTTGCCGGGCCGCACGGGCGCGTCGATCCACCTGCCGTCGAAGAAGCGTTTGCCGACCAAGGCGAGCTCCGGCGAGAACCGGCCGTAGGCGGCGAGCACGCGGTCGCGGGCCTCGGCCCAGGGAATGATCTTTTCATCGGACTCCGGCAGCGGCGCATTGCGGTCCCAATAGTCGAGCTGCTCGACCCCGAACCACCTCGCCTTCATCCTGTAATAGCGGTGCGACAGCCGCGGGAAGGCGTCGCGTACCGCCTTGATCAGAGCGTCGACCACCTCGTCCTCGACCAGGTTGGCGAGGTTGCGCGAGGAGATGGGGCGCGGATATTTGCGCCAGCGATCCTCGATCTCCTTGTCCTTGGCCAGGGTGTTGGTGATCAGGGCGAAGAGCTTGGCGTTGGCGCCGAGCACGCCGCCGATCGACTTGGCAGCGTCGCGGCGCAGCTTCGGGTCACGCTCCGAGAGCAGGTGAAAAATCTCGGCGCTGGTCAGGTTCTTGCCGTCGAGCGGGAAGCGCAGGCCGGCCATGGTCTCGTCGAACAGCCGGTTCCAGGCGGCCCGGCCCGCGACATACTTCTCGTGCAGCAGGCGCTCGATCTCGTCCGAGAGGTCGTGCGGCTTGCGCACACGGACGTCGCGCAGCCAGGGCGCGTAACGCTGCAGTGCTGCATCCCCGAGCTTGGCGGCCAGCGCCGCATCGTCGAGCCGGTTGATCTCCAGGGTGAAGAAGATGAGCCGGGTCGAGATGGCGTTCACCCGCTCCTGCATGGTCTGGTAGAATTTCGCCAGCTCCGCGTCGCTCTGATTGCCGGCATAGGTCAGGTCGGCGTAACTCATGATGCGGGTCAGCGTCTCGTCGAGCCGCTCATATTGCGCAATCGCCGCCGCCAGCTGCGGTGCCGCGTAACCCGCCAGCTTGCCGGCGTGGGCGGCCTGGAAATCGGCAGCCTGCTTCTCGGCTGCCGCAAGGTCGCGCTGGAGCTCGGGCGAATCGCGGTCGGGATAGAGATCGGCCAGGTCCCATTCCGGCAAATGGCCGAGATCGTTGGCGGTTTCGGCGCGGGCGGCGGCGGACTGGCTCATTGCGGTTCTTCGCTCCAAGGCGGTTTTCCTATATATGTGTCGGGCGCCGCTCCATGCCAAGAATCAAAAGCGGCCGTGTCAGGGAGATAGCATGAACTACCGGACCTGCCCGAATCTGGTGCGCCTGTTTCTCGACCAGGCGGCGCGGTTGGGGGACAAGCCGCTGCTCTGGGCCAAGCGGAACAACGCCTGGCAGTCGTGGTCCTGGAAACAGGCGGAAGCTGAGGTACGGCGGGTGGCGGGCGGGCTGGCGGCGCAGGGGATCAAGCCGGGCGACCGCGTGGCGCTGGTCGCCGAGAACCGGCCTGAATGGGTGATCGCCGACCTGGCGATCATGGCGGCCGGCGCCATCGCCGTGCCGGCCTACACCACCAACACGGTCGAGGACCACCGCCACATCCTGAGCAATGCCGGCTGCGCCGGGGCCATCGTCTCGACCCGCGAGCTGGCCGACCGCGTCATCACGGCGGCACGCCAGACGCCGGGCTGCGGCTTCGTCGTGGCCATCGAGCCCCCGCCGCTGACCCAGGATGTCGGCCTGCGCGTGCTGCGCTGGGACGCGCTGTCGGGCGATCACGACCCTGCCGCGAGTGCGGCGCGCATCACCCGCCGGGACCTGGCCTGCATCATCCACACCTCCGGCACCGGCGGTCAGCCCAAGGGGGTCGCGCTGCCGCATGGCAGCCTGCTGCACAACTGCCAGGGTGCCCACGACGTGCTGGCCGAGCTCGGCCTGAGCGACGAAGTGTTTCTCTCCTTCCTGCCCATGTCGCATTCCTACGAGCACATGGCCGGGGTGCATTTCCCCATCTCGATCGGCGCCCAGATCTATTGCGCCGAGAGCGTCGAGGCGCTGCCGGCCAACATGCTGGAGGCCCGCCCCACCATCATGACGGCGGTGCCGCGGCTCTACGAGACCATGCACCGGCGCATCCTGTCGGGCGTCGAGCGGCAGGGCGGACTCAAGGCGAAGCTGTTCTTCAAGGCCCTTGAGCTCGGCACGAAGCGCTACCACGAGCCGGAGAGCCTGACCCCGGGCGAGCGCCTCGTCGATCTTGTCGTCGACAAGCTTGTACGCGACAAGGTACGCGGTCGCTTCGGCGGGCGGCTCAAGGCGCTGGTCTCCGGCGGTGCCGCCCTCAACCCGGAGATCGGCGTCTTCTTCACGGCACTCGGCCTGCGTCTCCTCCAGGGTTACGGCCAGACGGAGGCCGCTCCGGTCATCGCCTGCAACCGGCCGAGGCGGGTGCGGCTGGAGACGGTCGGGCCGCCACTCACCGACGTCGAGGTGAAGACGGCCGAGGACGGCGAACTGCTGGTGCGCGGCGAGCTGGTGATGCAGGGCTACTGGAACGATCCCGCGGCCACCGCGGCGACGGTCAAGGACGGCTGGCTGCATACCGGCGATATCGGGGTCATCGAGCCGGACGGCTACATCCGCATCACCGACCGCAAGAAGGATTTTATCAAGAACTCCGGCGGCGACATGATCGCGCCAGCGCGCGTCGAAGGCGCGCTGGTTCTGGAATCGGAGATCGCGCAGGCCATGGTCTACGGTGACCGCCGGCCGCATCTGGTGGCCGTGCTGGTGCCGCACGCCGATTTCCTCGAGAGCTGGGCGAAAAGCCAGGGCAAGCCCGCCGTGCTGGCGGACCTCGCGGAAGAACCGGGCCTGCGCAGCGCCCTCGACGCCGTCGTGCAGCGCGTCAACGCCAAGCTCCCGCTGGCGGAGCGCGTGCGGCGCTTCATCGTGGCGCGCGAGCCGTTCTCGGTGGCCAACGAGTTGATGACGCCGACGCTCAAGGTCAAGCGCCACAAGGTGCGCGAGGTCTACGGCAGCCGCCTCGACGCGCTCTACGACAGGGGTTGACGCCTAGAGCCCGTGATACTGGCGGAACCAGGCGACGAAGCGTGGAATTCCCTCGTCGATCGAGGTACGCGGCACGAAGCCGATGTCGCGCCGCGCCGTCTCGATGTCGGCGTAGGTTTCCTTGACGTCACCCGGCTGCATCTCGGCCAGCTCGATGATCGCCTTGTGATTGGTGGCGCGCTCGATCGCCTCGATGAAGCGCAGCAGCGGCTCGGCGTGGTTGTTGCCGAGGTTGTAGCGGCGGTGCGGCGTGGCTCCGCCGGAGGCGGACGGCGGCCGGTCGAGGGCCGCCACCACGCCGGCGACGATGTCGTCGACATAGGTGAAGTCGCGGCGCATGTCGCCGCGGTTGAACACCGTGATCGGCTCGCCCCTGAGGATGGCGCGGGTGAAGATGAAGGCCGACATGTCCGGGCGGCCCCACGGCCCGTAGACGGTGAAGAAACGCAAGCCCGTCGACGGGAAGCCGTAAAGATGGCTGTAGCAATGGCTCATCAGCTCGTCCGCCGCCTTGGTTGCGGCATAGAGCGACACCGGCTGGTCGACGTGGTCCTCGACGGCGAAGGGCAGCTTGGTGTTGCCGCCGTAGACCGACGACGATGAGGCATAGACGAGGTGCCTGAGGCCACGGTGATGGCGGCAGGCCTCGAGCATGTTGAAGTGCCCGACCAGGTTGGTCTGGATGTAGGCCTCGGGATTGGTCAGCGAGTAGCGCACACCCGCCTGCGCCGCCAAATGCACCACGCGGTCGATTGCCGGGTTCGAGCGGAAGATCCCGCTCACCGCCTCGGCCGAGGCGATGTCGGCGCGCACGAAGCGGAAGCCGGCACGCTCTTGTAGCCGCTCGACACGCGCCTGCTTGAGGGTGGGGTCGTAGTAGTCGTTGAGGTTGTCGAGCCCGATGACCGTTTCGCCGCGCTCGAGCAGTGCCGCCGCAACATGCATGCCAATGAAGCCGGCGGCACCGGTGACCAGGATCGTCATGGGCGGAGGTTGTAGCGCGCCAGGGGGTGCGAAATCACCCCCGAAGTTGCCGCCGGAATGTCGAAATGTTAGCACGATGGCATGCGTGGGGGCCCCGCGATCGCCGTTGTGCTGCTGGCTGTCCTGGCCGCGGGGCCGGCAGTGGCGCACGGGGTGTACGAGACGCCCGGCCCTCAAGCGGACGCCGTGCCGACGCGAACCGGCTCGTCCTGGCTGCAGATCTGGCCCAGCGCCGTCGCTGCACTGCGCACCCGCATCGAGGAGCAGGAGGGATTCCGGGTCTTCGAGGCCGACGGTCTCCCTGATCATTCCACTGGCTCCTTCCCCAACCGCGGCAACCCGAACCGGATCCAGAATCAGAACTACCGCCTGCGCGTACCCTTGCGGCCGCAAAAGGGCCCGCAGATAACGCAGCTGCCGCGCGGGCCCTTCGGCATCGCCCTGAACGGAGTCATGTTCGATCCGGCCACCGCCGAATTCTGGAGAAACGATCCGCGCTCAGGCTGGAACTACGACGCGCTGTCCGGCCATGTCGATCTCGGCATAGACCGCAACAACGCACATGTGCAGCGACGGGCTGCCTATCACTATCACGGCATCCCGGTCGGCCTGCTGGAGCGCGTCGCCAAGCCCGGACAGCCCGCCTTGCTCGGCTACGCCGCTGACGGTTTTCCCATCTACGGTCCGAAGGGCTATCGCGTCGCCAGCGACGCGACGAGCCCGCTCGTCGATCTACGGCCCGGCTGGCGTCTGCGCCAGGGGACACGGCCGAGCGGTCCAGGTGGCGCCTATACCGGAACGTATGTCGAGGATTTCGAATATGTCACCGGTCACGGCGATCTCGATGCCTGTAACGGCCGCGACGGCGTCACGCCCGAGTTTCCCAACGGCACCTATCACTATGTGATCACGGCGGCGTTCCCGTTCGTGCCGCGCTGCTTCACCGGCACGCCCCACGCCAGTTTCCGACAGGGACCGCCGCACATGCGCGGCGGTCCCGAGGGCGGCCCCCCCGGAGGGGGTCCTCCCGGCGGCGGCCCTCCGGGCGGCCCGCCGCCGCGCCGCTTCTAAGCCTCCCCACCGGCATCGGCCCGCGACTGGACGCGCCCGGCTGCCTTCGTTACAGTCGCTTCGTCCGCAACCCACAAGGATCAAGGCCGCTCACGCATGATCATCGGATCGCCGATCTGGTCCGTTGCGCGTTGGTGGTGGTGACCCCCGTCACCTACCGATCCTTTTCCATTTCCTGAATCCGGCCGTCCGGCACTTTGTAGGGTCCCTGCCCTGGGGCCTGCCATGCGGCCGCCATCCCTCCGACCCGGGTTGCGACCATGCTTGACCGCTTCACCACTCCTACCGGCCTGACCGTCGAGCGACGCCGCGCCGAGCTGGCCTACGAGACGGCGCTCGACGGCTTTGCCGAGCGCCTCGACCGCGAGCGCGGCGCGCTCTTCTCCTCGGGCGTCGACTATCCGGGGCGTTACTCGCGCTGGGAGTTCGGCTTAGCCAACCCGCCGCTGGAGATCGTCGGCCGCGGCCGCGAACTGCAGCTGCGGGCGCTGAACCCGCGCGGCGAGGCGCTGCTTCATCTGCTCGCACCCATCGTGACGGCGACGCCGCACACGCTTGTGGCGCAGCAGGACGCGCGGATGCTGACGCTGCGCATCGGCGCCGGCACAGCCTCGTTCCGCGAGGAGGAGCGCAGCCTGCAGCCCTCGCTGGTCTCGCCGCTGCGCTGCCTGATCGCCGAGTTCGCCGGCTCGAACGATCCTTTCCTCGGCCTCTACGGCGGCTTCGGCTACGACCTGCTGTTCCAGTTCGAGCCGATCGCGCAGCGCCAGCGCCGGCCGGCCGACGAGAAGGAGCTCCACCTTTTCGTGCCCGACCAGCTCGTCGTCGTCGACCGGCGCAAGGAGATCGCCTACCGGCTCGACTACGAGTTCCTGCGTGGCGGCGAGTCCACGGTCGATCTTGGCCGACGCAGCTTCGCGCCGGTGAAGCCGCCCGTCGCCGCGCCGGCCGCGGTCGGCACGCCGGTCTCCGATCACAGCACCGCGGAATACGCGGCGATGGTCGATCGGGCACGCGAGCGCATGCGTGTCGGCGACATCTTCGAGGTGGTGCTGAGCCAGACCTACCGCGCTTCTTTCCAGCACGCACCCTCGGCCCTGTTCGCGCGCCTCAAGCAAGTCAATCCCAGCCCGTTCGAGTTCCTCATCCAGTTCGGCGGCGAGCAGCTCGTCGGCACCTCGCCGGAGATGTTCGTGCGCGTCGAGGGCGAGCGTGTCGAATCCTGCCCGATCTCCGGCACCGCGCGGCGCACCGGCAATCCGATGAACGACGCCGAGAACCTCAAGGCGCTGTTCAACTCGGAGAAGGACGAGGTCGAGCTGACCATGTGCACCGACGTCGACCGCAACGACAAGTCGCGCATCTGCCGGCCCGGCACGGTGAAGCTGCTCGGCCGGCGCCAGATCGAGACCTATGCCGGTCTCTTCCACACCGTCGACCACGTCGAGGGGCGGCTGCGCGAGGGGCTGACCGGGCTCGACGCCTTCCTCTCGCATATGTGGGCGGTCACGCTCACCGGTGCGCCGAAGAAGAAGGCGGTGGAGATCGTCGAAGAGTCGGAGAAAGGCCCGCGCGGTTGGTACGGCGGCGCGGTCGGGGCGCTGATGCTCTCGGGCGATGTCAGCACCGGCATC
The DNA here is from genome assembly GCA_016869415.1 of Alphaproteobacteria bacterium. Lineage (GTDB taxonomy): Bacteria > Pseudomonadota > Alphaproteobacteria > CACIAM-22H2 > CACIAM-22H2 > VGEI01. The sequence goes on along the minus strand of VGEI01000004.1, from coordinate 19,666 downwards.
ACCATCCGCACCGTCCATCTCAAGGACGGCGAGGCGCGCTACCGGGTCGGCGCGACGCTGGTCTGGGATTCGGTCGGCGCCGAAGAGGACGCCGAATGCCGGACCAAGGCGACCAACCTGTTCCGCGCCCTGGCGGCCATGAATGCCAGGCCAGCCCCGGCCGTGGCCGCCGCTCCCCGTCCTGGCGAAGGCCGTCGCGTGCTGCTGATCGACAACGAGGACTCGTTCGTCCACACCCTGGCGGATTATTTCCGCCAGACCGGTGCTGCGGTCGAGACCTACCGCCACGGGCTGGCCTTCGAAGCGCTACTCGCGGCGAAGCCCGACCTTGTCGTGCATTCGCCAGGACCCGGCCGGCCGGAGGAATTCGGCGTGCCGGCCCTGGTGCGCCGCCTCGCCGCGGCGAACGTCGCGCAATTCGGCGTCTGCCTCGGCCTGCAGGGCATGGTCGAGGCCTTCGGCGGCGCTCTCGACGTCTTGCCCAGCCCGCGCCACGGCAAGACCTGGGACGTGCTGCACGATGGCGATCCGCTGTTCACCGGTGTGCCCTCGCCTGCCCAGGTCGGCGCCTACCATTCGCTGACCGCGCGGCTGTCGAGCTTCCCGCACGATGAGCTTTCGGTCACCGCCCGCACGGCCGAGGGGTTGGTTATGGCCGTCCGCCACAGACGGGTGCCGGCCCTGGCCGTGCAGTTCCATCCCGAATCCATCCTCTCGATGCGCGCGGCGGAGAGAGGCGAGATCGGCCGCCGGCTGATCGTCAACCTCGTCGAAGGCCTGGCGGCGCCGCGGCCTGTAGCCGCGGTGGCCGACGCGCTAAGCTAGTCAGGTGACGGAGCCCGCCCCCTCCCACGTCCTCGGCCATCGCGATTTCCGGCTGTTCCTCGGCGCGCGCTTCGCGGCAGGACTGGCCATGCAGATGCAGGCCGTGGCGATCGGCTGGTATCTCTACGACCTGACCGGCGATCCCATGACGCTCGGCTATGCCGGGTTGGCGGTGTTCCTGCCGGTGGCACTGCTCACCCTGCCCGCCGGTGACGTTAGCGACCGCGTCGACCGCCGCTGGATATTGGGCAGGATGCACCTGACGCTGGCGCTCTGCGCCACGATCCTGCTGGGGCTCACGGCGACGGCGACGGCGGCGACGGGCCCGTTCTATGCCGTGCTCGCGCTCTCCGGCATGGCGCGTGCCTTCTCCGCCCCGGCGATCCAGTCCTTCACACCCTTCCTGGTGCCGCGCACCCAGTTCGCCAACGCCGTCGCCTGGAGCTCTTCGGCCAGCCAGACCGCTACCATCCTCGGGCCGGCGCTGGGCGGCTTTCTCTACCTGTTCGGGCCCACCGTGGTCTTCGCCGCCTGCTTGGCGATGTCCCTGCTCGTGGCCAGTGCCCTGGTCTCGATCCGCACCCAGGTCGCCCCGGCGGTGGTCGAGGCAGGCTCGACGGCGCTGTCGCGCACGGCTTTCGGACTGCGTTATGTCTGGCGGCAACCCATCGTGCTCGGCGCCATCTCGCTCGACATGTTCGCCGTGCTCCTGGGCGGAGTCACGGCGCTGCTTCCGGTCTTCGCCCGCGACATCCTCGGGGTGGGGCCGGACGGGCTCGGATTGATGCGCAGCAGCGTCGCCGCCGGCGCGGTGAGCATGGCCCTGCTGCTCGCCACGCTGCCGGCGGCGCGCCACCCGCATGCCGGGCTGACCATCTTCCTCGGCGTGGCGCTGTTCGGCGCGGCCATTCTGGTCTTCGGGCTGTCGACTAGCTTCGTCCTGTCGCTTGTAGCCCTTTTCGTCATGGGTCTGGGCGACATGGCCAGCGTCTTCGTGCGCTCGACCGTGGTCCAGCTCGCAGCACCCGACGAGATGCGCGGGCGGGTCAGCGCCGTCTACATGCTGTTCGTCGGAGCGTCGAACGAGTTGGGTGAGTTCCGTGCCGGTCTAGCCGCCGCCTGGCTGGGCGCCGTGCCGGCGGTACTGCTGGGCGGCGCCAGCACGCTGGCCGTGGTGGCGCTGTGGGCCTGGCTGTTCCCGGGGCTGCGCCGCATCGACCGTCTGGCCGATGTGGCGCCACGCCCCGGGAGTTAGCTCAGACCGTCAGGTGCCGCGGCCCCACAGGCCGCAATAGCGCCGGGCGACGAAGGGCAGCCCAGCCTCGAAGCCGGGGAACGACTTCCACTTCTCCAGCTTCATCTCCTTCTCGGCCGTATCCCAGCACTTGCCCTCGCGGGCCAGCGTCTTGACCTCGGCCGAGGCGTCCTGCAGCAGTGCCAGATAATCCTGGACGTCCTTCTTGGTACCCAGGCGCCCGCCGGGGCCGGGATGGCCGGGGATCAGGCGATCCCAGTCCATCGCCAGGAGGCGCTTGAGCGAATCCTCCCACTCGATGGGATAGGAGTCGATCATGCCGCGGCCGGGCATGGTGCCGGCCGAGATGAAGTCGACGGCGAAGACGATCTTTTCCTTCGGCAGGCGCATAACGATCGTCGAGTCGGAGTGGTTGAGCCCGAGATAGCGCAGCTCGAGCGTCGTGCCGCCCAGCGTGATGGTGCGCAGGCTCTTGAAGGTCTGGTCGGGGATCACGGTGTGCGGGTCGTCGAGAGCCTGAAGCCGCTCCTTGGCCCGCTGGTGCGAGACGAAAATGGCGCCGGCGTCCTTGAACGGCTTGCCGCCGGCGATGTGGTCGTAGTGGTGGTGGCTGTAGACCACGTACTTGACCGGCGCATTGGTGACCTTGCGGATCTCCTGCAGGTAGACGGTTGAGGCGTCGCGCCTGGAGTAGCTGATCGGGTCGGTGGCGATGACACCTTCCGGCGTAACCACGAACATCGCCTGGGCGCCCAGCGCCCGGAAGATATAGACGTTGTCGGTGCCCTCGACCTTGGTCGTGGCGAAGGGCGGTGGCTGGGCCGGCGCCTGGGCCTGCGCTGGCAGACCGGCGAACACGGCCGCGCCGACGAGAACGGCGGCAAACAAACGCTGCATGATTATCAGGACTGTTGTCCTGTTCATGGCTGACCCGGCCGGGACAAACCCCGGCGATACCAAGCGATTAACACCGAAACTCCGGTTAAATTCCAGTGCTGGCCTCGCCGCCAGGGCTGCACTAGCTTTACGCCAAACTTCTGGGGAGACCCCTCATGCGTACCCTCGGTGGCATCCTGCTCGCGGCCCTCCTCGCCATCCCCGCCGCGGCTCAGGACAAGATCACCTTCGGCACCGACTGGAAGGCCCAGGCCGAGCATGGCGGCTTCTACCAGGCCGTCACCGCCGGCCTCTACCGCAAGCACGGGCTCGACGTCACCCTGCGTCCGGGCGGGCCGCAGGTGAACCATTCGCAGCTCCTGGCCGCCGGCCGGCTTGACTTTAACATGGGCTCCGACTCCTTCGGCGCGTACAACTTCGCCCGCGAGAACGTGCCCATGGTCACCGTCGCTGCCATGATGCAGAAGGACCCCAAGGTTCTGATCTCGCATCCCGGTGTGGGCAACGACTCGCTGCCCGCCCTCAAGGGCAAGCCGATCATGATCGGCTCCGACACGCGCGCCGGGGTCTGGCTCTTCTTCAAGGCGAAGTTCGGCTACAGCGACGACCAGATGCGCCCCTACAACTTCAACGTGGTGCCGTTCCTGGTCGACAAGAACGCGACCCAGCAGGGCTACCTGTCGAGCGAGCCGCTGATGATCGAGAAGCAGGGCGTCAAGCCGGTCGTCCACCTGGTCGCCGACTACGGCTATTCGAGCTACGCCGCGGTGATCCAGACCTCGATGAAGCTGGTGCAGGAGAAGCCCGACCTCGTGCAGCGCTTCGTCAACGCCTCGATCGAGGGTTGGTACAGCTACATGTACGGCGATCCCGCACCTGGAAATGCCCTGATCAAGAAGGACAACCCGGAGATGACCGACGAGCTGATCGCCTACGGCCGCGACAAGATGAAGGCGCACGGCATCGTCGATTCCGGCGATTCGCTCACTCTCGGTATCGGCGCCATGAGCGAGGCGCGCTGGAAGGATTTCTTCGACACCATGTCGGGCCAGGGCCTCTACCCAGCGTCCATGGACTGGAAGAGGGCCTATACCACCCAGTTCGTGAACAAGAGGCACGCGCTGGAGATGCGCAGGTAGATCAAGGCGCCTCGTGTCACCACCTCTGCTGACGCTCACGGGTACCGGCAAGACATTCGCCAACGGCGTCGAGGCTCTCGCCAGCATCGACCTGACGGTCCGGCAGGGGGAGTTCGTCGCCCTGCTCGGCGCGTCGGGCTGCGGCAAGAGCACGCTGCTGCGCATCGTCGCAGGCCTGACCGAACCGACATCGGGATCTGCGAAGTGGTCGCGGCCGCTCGAGACGAAGTCCGGTCGTCTCGGCTTCGTTTTCCAGGATCCGACGCTGATGCCCTGGGCCAGCGTTGCCGACAATGTCTACCTGCCGCTGCGCCTGGCCGGGATGAACCGTGCCCAGGCCGAGCCGCGTATCGCCGAAGTGCTCGCCGCGGTCGATCTCACGGAATTCGCCGCCGCGTTCCCGCGCGAGCTTTCCGGCGGCATGCGCATGCGCGTGTCGATCGCCCGGGCGCTGGTGACTCAGCCGGACATCCTGCTGCTCGACGAGCCCTTTGCCGCGCTCGACGAGCCGACCCGTTTCAGGCTCAACGAGGATCTTCGCAAGCTCTGGCGGGCGCGCGGGCTGACCGTGATCTTCGTCACCCACAGCGTTTTCGAATCGGTGTTCCTCGCCCAGCGCGTGATCGTGATGAAGCGCCGGCCGGGACGGATCGCCAGCGAGATCGCCATCCCGTTGCCCGACGAGCGCGACGCCGCTCTACGCACCTCCGCCGATTTCGGCGCCGCCTGCCGCGCCGTGTCGGACACGCTGGCTAAGGCGACAGAGGCCGAAGCGGCATGAGAGAGGCGCCCCCCCTAGGCCGGGTGTCACGCCTGCTCGCACCCCTGGTCTTCGGCCTGCTGGTCCTGGCGGCCTGGGAGATGCTGGTACGGGCCTACGCCGTGCCCGTCTATATCCTGCCGGGACCGCTGCTCATCGGCCAGACACTGTGGACCGACGGACCGAGCCTGCTGCAGTCGCTGTGGGTCACCCTGCGTATCGCCTTCGCGGCGCTGGCCGTCGCCATCGCGCTCGGGCTCGGCCTCGCCATCCTGATGTCGCGCTCGCGCTGGATCGAGGCCAGCCTACTGCCCTACGCCGTGGTTCTGCAGGTGACGCCGATCGTCGCTATCGCGCCGCTGATCATCATCTGGGCCGACGATGTCTTTCTCTCGCTGCTCATCTGCGCCTGGATCGTGGCCTTCTTCCCCATCGTCTCCAACACCACACTCGGCCTGCACAGCGCCGATCGCGGCCTGCAGGATCTGTTCCGGCTCTACGGTGCAACCGGGAGCCAGACGCTATGCTTCCTGCAACTGCCGACAGCTCTGCCCTACTTCCTGGCCGGCCTGCGCATCAGCGGCGGCCTTGCGCTGATCGGCGCCGTCGTGGCGGAGTTTGTCGCCGGCACGGGGGGCAGCGAGACGGGCCTCGCCTTCCGCATCCTCGAGGCAGGCTACCGGCTGCAGATCCCCCGCATGTTCGCCGCCCTCGTCCTGCTTTCACTCGCCGGTATCGCCATCTACGCCGCGCTCGACCGGCTATCGCACCTGATCCTCAGGCGCTGGCACGAGAGCGCACTCCCGAGGGAGCGTTAGCGGATCATCGCCCGCAGCTTGGACGAGACCAGGTCGGCACCCAGGACGAGGATCAGGATCATCAGCACGCAGGCGGCCGTGTCTTCGTAGGCGAAGAGCTTCATGCTGCTGATCAGCTCGAAGCCGATGCCGCCCGCCCCCACCATGCCGAGCACGGTGGAGACGCGGATATTGGTCTCGAAGCGGTAGAGAACCACGCCGACCCACGCCGGCAGCACCTGCGGCAGCACGCCAAAGACGATACGCTGCAACGTGCCGGCCCCGGCGGCACGCAGGGCGTCGAGCGGCCCCTCGTCGATCTCCTCGATCGCCTCGGCAAAGAACTTGCCGAGCATGCCGGCCCCGTGGATGGCGATGGCCAGCACGCCGGCGAACGGCCCCAGACCGACGGCGGCGACGAAGATCAGAGCGAGGATGATCTCGTTGATGCCGCGCATGACGTTGAGTACCTGACGCAGGCCGTGGAAGATCGCCGCGTGCGGCGACAGGTTGCGCGCGGCGAAGAAGCAGACCGGCAGGGCCAGCACGATGCCGAGCAACGTGCCCCAGATGGCGATCTGGATGGTTTCCACCGCCGGCTTGATCAGCTTCTCCATGAAGGCGAAGTTCGGCGGCAGCATGCGGCCGAGAAAATCGGCGATCCACGGCAGGCCGTTGATCAGGCCCGACAGGCTGAGCTCGGTGCCGACTGCCGACCACCAGAGCGCAGCCAGGGCGGCACCGCCCACCGGCAATAGGATCCACCAGCCGAGCGCGCCGCGCGGCGGGTTGACGACGAAGCGCAGGCTTCCGACCGACATGGCTCAGGCCCCTCCTTCGGCGCGTTGAATCACAGGCTCAGCGGTACCGCGCCCGCGACGCTCGTGCAGCCGCTGCGCGGCGTCCAGGACGTTCGGATCGTCGAGACCCGGGTAGATGCGGCGCACCACGTCGCGGCTGACGCCGGAGGGCGGGCCGTCATAGACCAGCTCGCCGCCCGAGAGGCCGACGATGCGCTCGCCGAACTCCAGCGCGTAGTCGATCTGATGCAGGTTGCACAGGACGGCGATGTTCGACTCCTTGCTGCTCGACTTGAGATAGCCGAGCACGGTACGCGAGGTCTTGGGATCGAGGCTCGCCACCGGTTCGTCGGCCAACATGATCTTGGGCTGCTGGGCGAGCGCGCGGGCGATGCCGACGCGCTGCTGCTCGCCGCCCGAGAGCGCATCGGCGCGCGAGCGCGCCTTGTGGGCCAGCGCCACCTGCTCGAGGCAGTGCAGCGCGATCTTGACGTCCGCCTCGGGGAAGAGCTGCAGGCTGGTGAGCAGCGGCGAGAGGTCGGCCATGCGGCCGACCAGAACGTTCTTCAGCACCGACAGGCGCTTCACCAAATTGTGCTGCTGGAAGATCATCGCCACGCTGCGCCGGAGCAGGCGCAGATCGCGGCGGTTGGAGGAGAACGGCGTGCCGTCGACGACGACTTCTCCAGCGCTGGGCTCGTTGAGCCGGTTGATGCAGCGCAAGAGGGTCGACTTGCCGGCCCCGCTGGGCCCGAGGATGACTACGAACTCGCCCGGCCGGATCGACAGGCTGACGTTCTTGAGGGCCGGATAGTCGCCGTAGGATTTGGACAGGCCGCGGATCTCGATCATGCGCTGCGCTCCCTGCACCGGGCGCCGGTCTCCCGGCGCCCGCGCTTCAGCCTATTTCTGTTTCTTGAGGTCGATATTGGCGAGCTTCGCCGTTTCGCGCACCACGTCGTAGGCGGCATCGCTGGTCTCGCGGAAGCCGTTGAGCTTGCCCTGGTCGGACCAGTTGAGGTCCTTGACCGCCAGAAAGGCGGTCTTGACCTTATTCTTGAGATCGTCCGACAGATCCTTGCGCCAGACCATCGGCGATTCCGGGATCGGGGCCGAGCGCCAGACCACATGGATCTGCTCGGCCTTGATGTGGCCTTTAGCGATGGCGGCGTCGAGGATGCGATCGGCGATGGTCGCCGCATCGACCTTGCCGTTGGCCACGGCGACTGCGTTGGCGTCATGCGCGCCAGTGAAGATCACCGTCTTGAAGTCGCGCTTGGGCTCGATGCCGGCTTTGAGCAGGCCGGCGAGCGGAAAGGCGTAGCCGGAGGTCGAGGCTGGATCGACGAAGGCGAAGTTGCGGCCTTTGAGGTCGTTGAGGTCTTTGATGCCCGCCGTCTTCAGGCTGATGATCTGGCTGTGATAGTAGGTGCGGCCTGCCCTGGCCGTCTCGGCGATGACGAAAGCCTCGACCGGCGTGACCGTGGTGGCGAGCACGTAGGAAAACGGCCCGAGATAGGCGATGTCGAGATGCTTGGCGCGCAACGCCTCGATGACGCCGTTGTAGTCCGTGGCCACGAAGCCCTGAACCTTCATGCCGAGGTTTTTCTCGACGGCGTCGAGGATGTCCTTGCTCTGCGCCAGCATGGCGCGCGAGTCCTCGGACGGGATCAGGCCGACCTTGAGAACCTGGGCACCTGCTGCTGTCGCGCCCAGCGCGAGCGCCGCACCCGCCATCATCGCCACCCATTTGCCTGCGTAGTTACCCATCTCTGCCTCCCTATGATTCGATTGCTTCAGTTTCCGCTGGTTCTGTTTCAGCCCGATGACGCGCGGCGCATCGGCGGATCCGGTGCGATCAAGGCGTCGCGGCGTCCGATGAAGTTGCGTCCCCGCTCGCCCGCCAGGGCGCTCTCGATGAGCGCCCGCCAGTCCGCCTCGGCAACACCGTGGTCGGCCGCATCGGTCGAGATGCCGAGCCCTTCGAGAAAGGCTCTCAGCCGCTCCGCGCCAGCGGCGAGGTCGGCACCGAAAATCCGCCGCAGCGCATCGTCGCAGGCTTCGTCACAACCGATCACCGCTCGCATCACCATCGGCAGGCTGAAGGAGCAGGCGATGCCGTGCGGCACGTTATTCCGCAGCGTGATCGGATAGGACAGCGAATGGGCGAGCGCCGTCTTGGTATTCGAGAAAGCCAGGCCGGCCTGCAGGCTGGCCCGCGCCATGCGCGTGCGCAGATCGGCATCGTTGAGGTTCAGCGCGAGGCGCGGCAGCGCGTCGATGACCTCGCGCGCCGCCGACTCGGCCAGGGCCGAAGAGACCGGGTTGGCGTTGACGTTCCAGATGCTCTCGAGCGCATGCGAAAGCGCGTCGAGCCCGGTGCTGACCGTGATCGAGCGCGGCAAGCCGATGGTCAGCAGCGGATCGACGATGGCGCATTCGGGATAGAGAGTGTCGTGCGCCAGTGAGTATTTCACCTTGCGGTCGGTGTCCCACACGGTCGCCCAGGAAGTGACCTCGCTGCCCGTGCCCGAGGTCGTCGGCACGGCAATAATCGGCGTCTCGCCCAGTGCCTCAGCACCCTTTCCGGTCTCGAGGAAGTCGCGGACCCGGGCAAAGTCGCCGTTGGCGGCTGCCAGCACCTTGGCCGCGTCGATCACCGAGCCACCGCCCAACGCCACGATAGCGTCGATGGGCGAGCCGGCGGCCCGATAGAGGCCGCAGGCCGCGTGCAGGCTGCGATAGTCGGGATTGCTGCCGATGTTGCGGACGATAACGGAAGGGGTGCCGGCGAGGGTCGCGACGCGGCGGGTCAGCGCGGCGAAAACCCCGTTGGCGTCGTTGGCGTCGTCGTAGGTGACGAGACAATAGGGCCGGCCTCGTAGGGTCCGCCCGATCTCGTCCAGGGCCCGCGCGCCGAAGCGCACGCCGACCGGGTTGCGATAACGCCACATGCCCGCGTCGCCTCCGTGTTTTCTCTTGTCGACAAGGCTGGCGCCGCCGATGATATTAATCAAATTCAAAGTTTGACGACTTTCCATATAGAAAATCTATATGAGGCATACCCAGCTCCGTTCCTTCCACGCCGTGGCGCTGAGCGGCAGCTTCACCGCCGCGGCGCGCGAATGCCGGGTCAGTCAGCCGACGGTGACCACCCAGGTGAAGAGCCTGGAGCGCGAGTTCGGCGTCGGGCTCTTCGTGCGGCGCGGAAGGCGCATCGAGCTGACCGAGGTCGGGCGCGGACTGCTCGACATCACCCGCCGGCTGTTCAGCCAGGAGAAGGAGGCGGCGGACTTCCTCAACCAGACGCGCGAGCTCAAGACCGGCCACCTGCGCGTCGGTGCCGTCGGGCCCTATCACGTCACCGACATGCTCGCGGCCTTCAACGCCCGCTATCCGGGGATCTATGTCTCCGTCACCGTGGGCAACTCACGCGACACGGTGCGCGACCTGCTCGACTACAGGACCGACGTGGCGGTGCTGGCGCATCTCGATCCCGACCCGCGCCTCGTTACCATCCCCTACCGCCGGCATCGCGTCGTGGTCTTCGCCCACCGCCGGCACAGGCTGGCGCGCAAGCGTGCCCTGCGCATCCAGGATCTCGAGGACCAGCGCCTGATCGTGCGCGAAGTGGGATCGACAACGCGTCGTGCCTTCGAGGCAGCACTGCAGAAGGCCGATGTCACGCCCAAGGTGGTCATGGAGATCGGCAGCCGCGAATCGATCCGCGAGGCGGTCGCCAAGGGCATCGGCCTGGGTGTCGTCTCGGAGGCCGAGTTCATTCCCGACCCGCGCATCCGGGCGCTGCCGGTGACCAACGCCGAGATCTTCACCCACGCCCATGTCGTGTATCTGAAGGAACGGCAGAACGCGCGCCTGCTGCGCGCCTTTATCGACAACCTGGCGCCGCTGCTGCCGCGCCCGCGCCAGTTGCCTTAATGGAATGACCGGCTAACGCGCCGCCAGCGTGCGGCCGTCCCAGCCGCCGCCCAGTGCCTTGTAGACGCCGACCAGGGCGCTGTAGCGCGCCGCCTCGGCCTGCGCCACGGCGTCGGCCGCCTGAAAGACCGTGCGTTGCGCCTCAAGCAGATTGAGGAAATCGGTGGTGCCGACACGGAAGCGCACGTCGGCCAGGCGATAGGCCTCGCGGGCCTGGTCGTAGGCGGCGCGGCTGTAGTTGTACTGCTCGCCGTTTTGCTCGACGGCGCTCAGCGCGTTCTCGACGTCCTGGAAGGCGGCGAGGATCGCCTGGGTGTAGGTCTCGATCAGCTCGTCGAAGCGCGCCCGGCTGAGCTCCTCCTGCCCCTGCAGCTTGCCCCCCTGGAAGATCGGCGCCGTAAGCTGGGCGGTCAGCGTGTAGAAGAAGCTGCCGGGCCCGAACAGGCCGGAGAGCATGCTGCTCACCGTGCCGCCATCGGCGGTCAGCGAGATACTGGGGAAGCGGGCCGCCCGCGCCGCGGCGATGTCGAGATTGGCGGCGCGCAGATCGGATTCCGCCTTGCGCAGATCGGGGCGGCGCTCGAGCAGCGCCGAGGGCAGGCCGGCGACCACCGGCGGCAGGCGCATGTCGGTGAGCGTGCGTGTCTCGATGCCGAACTGCTCGGGCGGACGGCCGAGCAGCACGGCCAGCGCATTGAGCGACTGGCGCTCGGAAAGCAGCAGCGACGGCAGGGCGGCGCGCTGCGTCGCCACGGCGCTGCGCTGCTGCGCCACCTCGAGATCCGAGACCGTGCCGGCGCGCTGGCGCTGCTCAAGCAGCTCGAGGATGCTCTCGGCATTGCCCAGCGTCTCCTCGGCCAGGCGCCGGCGCTCGCGCACCGCAAGAACCTGGAAGTAGGTGCTGGCGATGTCGGAGACCAGGGTCAGCGCCACCGTCTCGCGGTCGTAGCGGCTCGATTCGAGGCGCTGCTCGGCCGCCTGGGCCGTCGCTGAGTTCTCGCCGAAGAGGTCGACCTGATAGGAAGCCGTCAGTGAGCCCTGCCAAGTAGTAAAGCCCTGACCGCCGCGCGTGCTCGCACCCGTGCTGCTCGGGTTGCGCTGCGCACGCTTGGTGCGGCTCTCGGTGCCGCTGGCGCTCAGCCAGGGATAGAGCTCGGCGCCGGCGATCTTCGCCTGTGCCTCGGCCTGGCGGATGCGCGCCACGGCGGCGCGCAAGTTACGGTTGCCCTCGACGCCCTGGGCGATCAGCCCGTCGAGCTCGCGGCTGCCGAAGCCGCGCCACCATTCGCGGTCGGGCCAGACATCGTCCGCCGCCGGGGCCGCCGCTTCGAAGCGCGCCGGTGTCTCGACCGGTGGCTTCTCGTAGGCCGGACCGAGCGAACAGGCGCCGAGCAAGGCCAGCGCGGCGGCAGCCGGGGCAGGACGCATCATTCCGCCCCCAGCGCCACGACCGGATCGAGATTGGCCGCCTTGCGCGCCGGCAGGTAGCCGAAGATCAGGCCGGTGAGGAAGGCGCAGGCGAAGGCCAACACCACCGGCCAGACCTCGTAGACGATGGCGCGGCCGAAATACTCGAAGGCCCGGGCCGTGCCCAGGCCGAGCCCCACGCCGAGCAACCCGCCCAGCGCGCAGACCGCCAGCGCCTCGGCGTTGAACTGCAGCAGGATGTTGATTTTGCGCGCCCCCGTGGCCATGCGGATGCCGATCTCGCGCGTGCGCTCGGTGACGCTGACCAGCATGATGTTCATCACCCCGATGCCGCCGACCAGGAGAGCGATGGCGGCAATCGAGCCGAGCAGGATGGTCAGCGTGTTCTGCGTCTCGGCCGCGGTCTCGAGGATCGAGGCCATGTTGCGGATCTGGAAATCCTCGGCGCGGTGGCGCTCGATCAGCAGCCGGCGGATCGCCTCCTGCGTGGCCGCGATCCGGGTCACGTCCTCGACCTGGACGGTGATGGTGCGCACATGGTTCTGGCCGAACAGACGAAGCCGTCCCGTGGTCAGCGGCGTGAAGACAATGTCGTCCTGGTCTGCCCCCCAGGGAGTGGCACCCTTGGCCGCCATAGTGCCGATGACCTGGAAGGGAACGTTGTTGAGCAGCACGTATTTGCCGATCGGATCGATGCCGGGCATGACGTTGTTGGCCACCGTCTGGCCGAGTGCCACGACCGGCGCGTAGGAGCGCACGTCCGTCTCGGAGAAGAAGGAGCCGGAGGCGACCGGCCAGTCGCGCACCTGCGGGAAGCCGCCGGTCGTCGAGTTGGCCGAGCTCACGTAGTCGCGACCGCCGAAGCGCACGGTGACGGTGGTGGCATGCTCGGGCACGGCCTCGGCGACGTTCGGCAATGCAGCGATGGCGTCTGCGTCGGCGGCAACCAGCGTGGCGATCGTGCCGATGAAGCGCATGTTGGGAGCGCCCGGCCGGATGAGCAGCAGATTGGTGCCCATGGCCGAGATGCGGTCGAGAACCTGCTGCTTGGCCCCGGCGCCGATGGCCAGCATGGCCACTACCGAAGCGACGCCGATGATGATGCCGAGCAGAGTCAGGATGGTGCGGAAGATGTTGACCCGGAGTGCGCGCAGCGCCGTCCGGCCCGCCTCGGCGATGTCGGGTCCGCGCACGAAGCCCGGCCGCCGGCTGGCGAGATCGCGCGGCAGCTTGCCGGCGTCACCGCGCACCGTCCGCGCCGGCCCGGTGTCGGAGACCACAAGCCCGTCCTTCATCTCGATGATGCGGTTGGCGCGTCTCGCCACGTCGGCGTCGTGGGTGATCAGGATGACGGTATGGCCCTGCTCATTCAGCGATTCGAGCAGGCGCAAGACCTCCTCGCCGCTCTTGCTGTCGAGCGCACCCGTCGGCTCGTCGGCCAGGATCACCGGCCCGCCATTGACCAGGGCGCGGGCGATCGAGACACGCTGCTGCTGGCCGCCGGAGAGCTGGCTTGGCCTGTGATCGAGCCGGTCGCCCAGGCCCAGCGACGAGAGGATGCGTTCCGCCCGCGCCTTGCGCTCGATCCGCCGCAGCCCGGCATAGGCAGCGGGGATCTCGACGTTCTCCGTCGCCGTGGCCGTTGCCAGCAGGTTGTACTGCTGGAAGATGAAACCGAAGGCCTCGCGGCGCAGCAGCGCCTGGCGGTCGGAATCGAGCGCGGCCACCTCCTGCCCGGCGAAACGGTAGCTGCCGCCCGATGGCCGGTCGAGGCAGCCGATCAGGTTCATCAGGGTCGACTTGCCCGAGCCCGAGGCGCCCATGATGGCGACGCGCTCGCCGGGATAGATGGCCAGCGACACGCCGCGTAGCGCCTCGACTGCCACCGTGCCGCGGTTGAACACCTTGGTGACGCCGGTGAGCTCGATGATCGGCTCGACATCGCCCGGCGGCGCGCTCTCCGGGTCGCGCAGCGAAAGGGGTTCGCGGAGGGAAATCTCGTTCACGGCCGCCCCCTAGAGGCGTGGCGTGCGCTGTGGCGGCCGCGGTCCGCCGCGCGGCGCCTGCGGCTCGATCACCACCTCGTCGCCGGGCTTGAGGCCGGAGCGCACTTCGGCCGCCAGACGGTTGGTGACGCCGATGACGATCTGGCGCTCGACCGGCTTGCCGTCCTCCATCACGCGCACGAGAGAGCGCGCCTCGCCGCGGCGCCCGCCGCCCGTGCGGCGCACGGCGCTCATCGGCACCACCGGCACCTGCTTGGCCTCGCCGATCAGGAAGAAGGTCTGCGCGCTCATCTGCGGCAGCAGCTCCCGATCGGGGTTGGGCACGTCGAACAGCGCGTTGTAGAGCACCACGTTGTTGACGATCTCCGGTGTCGGCAGCACCTGGCGCAGCATGCCGTACCAGCGCCGGTCGCTGCGGCCGAGCGTAGTGAAATAGGCGCCCATGCCGAGCTTGAGCTTCGGGATGTCGGCCTCGGAGACCTGGGTCCACACCGTCATGGTGTCGAGGTCGGCGATGCGCAGGATGATCGGTGCCGACTGGTTGGCGTTGAGCGTCTGGCCCTGGCGCGCGGTGATCGAGACGATTGTCCCGTCCATGGTGGCGTAGATCTTGGTGTAGCGCAGATTGGCCATATCGCCGTTGAGCGTCGCCTGGGTCTGCTTGATCTGTGCCTCGAGCGAGGCGATCTGCGCCGTCACCTGCTGCACCGCTGCTTCGGCCGTATCGTAGGCATCCTGGCTGGTGGCACGCGCCTCGAGCAGCGTCTTCTGGCGCTTGAGCTGCTGCTCCATCAGCCGGCGGTGCGCCTGGCGCTCGGCGATCTGGGCGCGATAGCTGAGGAGCTGCGCCTCGCCGGCACTCACCTTGGCCTGGAAGACGGCGGGATCGATCTCGGCCAGCAGCTGGCCTTCCTTGACCTTGTCGCCGATCTGCACGTGGATCTTCTGCAGCTGTCCGGAGACCTGGGTGCCGACATCGACGTATTCCAGCGGCTGCAGCGCGCCCAGGGCGGAGACCGAATCCTCGATGTCCTCGATCGCCACCACATGCGTGGGCAGGGCCACGCGCGTGTCGGCGCGGGCGTCCCAGAACTGCCAGCCGGCCACGCCGAGCGCGACCGCCGCGGGGACGACCAGAAGGAGCAGTTTGCCGGTTCGTGTCATGGCCGTGGGCGTGTGATAACAGGCGGCTGCGGGGCGGCGTACCGGGTCATAACATTACACGAGACTCGGCTGCTTTCCCTGCGCCAAAAGGCTTAACTGGGGTCTGGCGATTCTAGTTCTATCCTACTGATTAAAAAAGACCTTCTTTCCAACCCATGAACCACCCGCCCGATACCCTGCCGGCGGTCAGCGAGGCCGACCGCAAGCGGATTCTGAGCGGCCTGCTGCTGGTCATCTTTCTCGGCGCACTGGGCCAGTTGATCGTCGCCCCGGTCCTGCCGACGCTGGGCGCCGAGCTCGGCGACATCGAGCACTTGCCCTGGATCGTCAGCGCCTATTTGCTGGCCGCCGCTGTCTCGACACCGGTCTTCGGCAAGCTCAGCGACATTTACGGCCGCCGTCGCATCCTGCTGGTGGCACTCAGCCTGTTCCTCGTCGGCTCCGTCTTCTGCGCTCTGGCGCCGACCATGGTCCTGCTGGCCGTGTCGCGCGGCATCCAGGGGCTGGGCGGCGGCGCCTTCATCGCGCTGTGTCAGGCGGCGATCGCCGACATTATTCCGCCGCGCGAGCGCGGCCGCTATCAGGCGCACATCGTCACCGCCTTCGCCAGCGCCACCATCGGCGGGCCGATCGTCGGCGGCCTGCTGGCCGAGTACGCGCACTGGTCGCTGATCTTCTGGCTCAACCTGCCGCTCGGCCTGCTCGGCATGGTGATGATGGACCGCGCCATGCGCGCCATGCCCGAACGGCTGGTCGAGCGACGCCTCGATCTCGTCGGCGCCCTGCTGCTCACCGGCGCCGTCGTGGCGATACTGCTGGCGGTGAGCTGGGGCGGCGTGCGCTATCCCTGGCTGTCGCTGCCGATTCTCGGTCTCGCCGGACTGGCCCTCGCCGGCTTCGCGCTCTATGCCGTTTACGCACGCCGCGCGCCCGATCCCTTCCTGCCGCTCAGCGTGTTCCACCATCCCGTCATCGCGCCGGCGGGCCTCGCCTCCTTCTTCGCCATGGTGGCGATGATCGGGCTGTCCGCCTACACGCCCATGTATTTCGAGCTGGTCGTCGGCCTGTCGAGCAGCCGCGCCGGCTTCGCCCAGACGGCCCTGGCCATCGGCACCACTCTCGGCGGCATGCTGATGGGCCGCCTGATCGCCAGGCTGCCCAGACCCAAGCGCCTGGCAGTACCGCTCATGGGCGCGGCGATGGCAGCGCTCCTTGTCCTGGTCTTCGCCATCGACCGCCTGCCTACCGCCCTCACCCTCGTATTCCTCATGGGCATCGGCCTCGCGCTCGGCACCATGTTCCCGCTGACCACCGTCTCGACCCAGAACGCCGTCGAGCGCAGCCATCTCGGCGTGGTCATGGCGACCCTCAATCTGCTGCGCAATATCGGCGGCGCCCTCGGCTCGGCGGTATACGGCGCCATCCTGCTCGGCGGCGCCCAGACAGGGCGGCACGCCGACCTCTCCAGCCTGTCACCTACCGCATTGGCCGAGGGTTACACCCTGGTCTTCGCCGGCGTCGCGGCAGCCGTCGGCCTGGCGCTGATCGCTATCGCGCCGATGGAGCAGCGGCCCCTGCGCTGAAGGCGTGACGGCCGTCACTTTACGCAAGCGCAATCACGGTCACCATAGGTGATGCGGTGAGAGCGGGAGGAGGCGAATGCGGCGCGGCGTGTTGCCTCGCGACCGGGGCGGGCCTATATCCAGGGGGCGAGGAATTGCCAAGAAAATAAGACACTTAAGCTGCTTAACCATCGGTTCGTCAGGGATTGGTGGAGACAAACATTCCGTCCAGGTTGCGCCTCCAGTACGGAGCGCTGCAGGTCGAGTTCGAAGGTTCGTACGAGTTTCTCAAGACAGAGCTTCCAGCGCTCCTCGAACGGATCGCCAGGCTCCTGCCGCACCCCCAGGCGGTATTCCAACCTGTGCCGATCCAAGTGGAGCCGCCGGCGCATCAGGGGGAGCCGCCGCCCCAGGTGCATCTGGGGACCGTCCGGTTCTAGGGCCGCGATAAGCGGTTCTCCCTGCTGGAATTCAGCGAACGAGGACTTCTTCCGTGTGCTGAATTGGTCGGCGCGGGCCGCCTGCGCTAGACTGCCGTCAAAGCCGCCACCCCTTGCCAGACGATGGTGGGGCGGCCGATCGGGGAGGACCGCATGATGCTACGCCGTCTCGCCGGCAGCCTGGCGCTGCTGCTCGCGCTCTCGACTCCGGCTGCCGCCGCCGACTACCCGACGCGCACCGTCAGGATCATCTGTCCCTTCCCGGCCGGCGGCACGGCCGACATCCTCGCCCGCCTGGTGGCGCAGCAGCTGCAGGAGGCCTGGACGCATCCGGTCGTGGTCGAGAACCGCGCCGGGGCGGCCGGCAATGTCGGCGCCGATATGGTGGCCAAGGCCGAGCCCGACGGCTACACGCTTCTCGTCTCGCCGCCGCCGCCGCTGGCTGTGAACATGAGCCTCTACAGGGCCATGCCCTTCGACGCGCGTACCGCCTTCTCCTACATCGGCATCGTGGCGCAGAGCCCCAGCGTCTTCGCCGTCAACCCCAAGACCCCGTACAAGTCGGTTGCCGAGTTCCTCGCCTACGCCACGGCCAATCCCGGCAAGGTCAACTACGCCACGCAGGGCAACGGCACGACCTCGCACCTGACCGCGGCGATGCTGGCGACGCAGCGCGATCTGCAGATGACCCATATCCCCTATCGGGGCTCGGCGCCGGCACTGACCGACCTGCTCGCCGGCCAGGTCGACATCATGTTCGACAACCTCGGCTCCTCGCTGGGCCACATCAAAGCGGGCAGCCTGCGGGCGCTCGCCGTCGCCGGACCGAACCGCGCCGAGGGCCTACCCGAGGTGCCGACGATGATCGAATCCGGTTTCCCAGGCTTCGTTTCAGTCGCTTGGTTCGGCGCCGTCGCGCCCGCTCGCACGCCCAATGACATCGTCAACCTGATCAGCGGCCATCTGCAGCGGGCCTTGCGCAAGCCGGAGATCAAGGAGCGGCTCGCCGGCATCGGCGTCGACCCGGTCGGCAGCACGCCGGCCGAGATGACCCGCTTCGTACAAGAGGAGATGGCGCGCTGGGCCTCGGTCATCCAGTCGGCGAACGTGAAAGTGGATTAGCGAAGGTGATCACCGCAGGGATTTTCTTGATAGCCACAGAGGCACAGAGAACACAGAGAAAGCCTGTCTCTGTGGCCTCTGTGTCTCTGTGGTGAAAATGGCTAGAGGAGCGAGGCTTGAGATATGAGTAGTTCAGCCGCTTCCTGGCCCTCCGGCCTGACCCGGGTTCCCTATCACGTCTATTCAGACGCCGCGCTGGCGCGGCGCGAGCAGACGACGCTGTTCGAGGGCCCGACCTGGAACTTCCTCTGCCTCGAGGCGGAGATTCCCAACATCAACGACTTCGCCACGACCCATGTCGGCGAGACGCCGGTGATCGTGGCGCGCGGCCCGGACGGCAACATCAACGGCTTCGAGAACCGCTGCGTGCATCGCGGCGCCATGCTTTGCCTCAAGTCGCATGGCAACGCCCGGCGCATCTCCTGCGTCTATCACAACTGGGTCTACGACCTGAAAGGCAATCTGACCTCCGTCACCTTCCAGAAGGGCATCAACGGCAAGGGCGGCATGCCGGCGGATTTCGAGCGCGGGAAGCATGGCCTGCGCACAATGCGCATCGCCAACGTGAACGGCCTGCTCTTCGGCACCTTCGCCGTATCGGCGCCGCCGATCGAAGAGTATCTCGGGCCGGAGATCCTCAAGCGGGTGAAGCGCGTCATGCGCGAGAAGGTGAAAGTGCTCGGCTACATCGACCAGGCGCTGCCGAGCAACTGGAAGCTCTACATGGAGAACGTCAAGGACCCCTACCACGCCAGCCTGCTGCACACCTTCTTCACCACCTTCAAGCTCAACCGCCTGTCGCAGCCCGGCGGCATCGTGGTCAGCCAGTCGGGTGCCCACCACGTCAGCTACTCGATGCTCGAAGGCCGGGACAAGGTGAGCGAGTACGAGAAGACCGAGCTCAGGGCGAAGAAGGAGGATTACCGCCTTGCCGATCCCTCGATCCTCGACGGCGTCGACGAGTTCGGCGACGGCATCACCCTGCAGATTCTCGCCGTCTTCCCCAATTTCATCCTGCAGCAGATCCAGAATGCGCTCGCCGTGCGTAAGGTCCTGCCCAAGGGCGTGGGCAAGAGCTCGCTGCTCTGGACGCATTTCGGCTTCGTCGACGACGACGAGAAGCTGACCGGGCTGCGGCTCAAGCAGTCCAACCTCGTCGGCCCGGCCGGCTATATCTCGATGGAGGACGGGGCCGTGGGCGGCTTCATCCAGCGCGGCGTGGCGGGTGCGGGCGACACGCAGGAGATCATCGAGATGGGTGGGCACGGCGTGGACAGCGGCGTGCACGACACCCGGGCCACCGAGATGCCGATCCGCGGCTTCTGGAAAGAGTACCGGGCGAGGATGGGGCTCTGACCGCGCTCATGGACACCGCGCTCCAGCTCGAAATCGAAAACCTCTACGCCCGCTACGTCCATGCGATCGATGAGGACCGGCTGGAGGAATGGCCTGGCTTCTTCGCCGAGGACGGCCGCTACCAGATCACCACGGCCGAGAACCACGAGCGCTCATTGCCCATCGGTATTTTCTTC
>VGEI01000003.1 GCA_016869415.1 Alphaproteobacteria bacterium | reverse complement strand
GCTCGGGCCGCGACCGCCGCCGCCCATTGGGCGTTCGCGCGCTTCGTTCACCGTCAGCGGCCGGCCGTTGATCGGCGAGCCGTTAAGAGCCTCGGCGGCCTTGCCCGCCGACTCATCGGTGTCGAACTCGACGAAGCCGAAGCCCCGCGACTGGTTGGTCGCGCGGTCGACGATCACCTGAGCCGAGGTCACGTTCCCGTGGGGAGCGAAGAGCTGCTCAAGCTGCTGCGAGGTGTACGAATAGGGCAGATTGCCCACATAAAGTTTCTTACCCATCCTCAATCCTTTCCGAACTGGCGCGCCGTGTGGCTGGACGACACGCCGGTCTCTTCGAGGCCACGAGCCGTGACCGCCAACGCGCGCACGCCTTCGGCTCGACGCGGGTCCCGCCGAAGGCAGGACGCACGTCGCCACGAAGGCGAATCGCAAATTGTACGGATCATCGAGCCCGATCGCGCCGAAAAGACCTAAACGACTCTGTCCTTACGCCGGACAACCAACCCGAGACACGGTAGGGCTGGCACTTACCGACCTGATGAAGCGGCTGCGGTTGAATCGAACCAGTCGGGCCAAAGTCGCTTAACCAGTACTTTGAACTCTACTCTGAAACGTTAACTTTTCCAAGGGGCTTGTTAATAAACGGCCGGGCATTCCCGGTTTCAGCCGCGGCCGAACAATCCCGGCGCTACCTGCACCGGGTGTCTTGATCGCCCAGCTCTTGTCGTGATGGAGGTCGCCCTGCCGCATGACTCCTGGCGCGCGTGGCGCAGCGGGGCGATGTCCCCTGGTCGGCATGTTCTGCATCGGGGAGATTTCCAACAACCGGCTTTATGGGTATACCGGAGTAGTCGCCCCCGTTCGTCTAGCGGATCCGCAGCACTAGTATTACTTCCACTTTCCGGAAATCAGCCCATGCAGTATCGCCCCCTCGGGACCAGCGGTCTCGATGTGAGCCTGATTTGTCTCGGCACCATGACCTGGGGCGAGCAGAACAGCGAAGCCGAGGCCCACGCGCAGCTTGATCGCGCCATGGAGCTCGGCATCAACTTCATCGATGTGGCCGAGATATATTCCGTGCCGCCCAAGCCGGAGACCTTCGGCAGCAGCGAGGCCTGCATCGGCACCTGGCTGAAGAAGCGGCCGGAGATGCGCAAGAAGATCATCCTGGCGACCAAAGTCACCGGCATGAACAACGCCATGCCGCATGTCCGCGACGGCAAGGGACGCCTCGACCGGCCCAACATCGTTGCCGCACTCGACGGCTCGCTCAAACGTCTGCAGACCGACTATATCGATCTCTACCAAACCCATTCGCCCGACCGTCTGATCAACGGCTTCGGCAGACTGGGCTACGTGCATACGCCGGAGAAGGACGGTGTGCCGATCGAGGAGACGCTCGGTGTGCTCGCCGATCTGGTGAAAGCGGGCAAGATCCGTCATGTCGGCGTGTCGAACGAGACGGCCTGGGGCGTCTCCAGGCACCTGGCGCTCGCCGCCGTGGGCCAGGGGCCGCGCATCCAGTCGGTGCAGAACGGCTACAACCTGCTGAACCGCGCTTACGAGGTCGGCTTGGCAGAGGTCTCCATCCGCGAGCGCTGCGGTCTCCTCGCCTACTCGCCGCTGGGCATGGGCGTGCTGGCCGGCAAATATCTCAACGGCGCGCGGCCGGCCGGCGCGCGTCTGACTCTGTACGAGCGCTTCAAGCGCTACTCCACGCCGCGCGCCGAGCCGGCGGCGGCGGCCTATGTCCAGGTGGCGCGCGAGGCGGGGCTCGACCCGGGGCAGATGGCGCTAGCCTTCTGCAACACGCGGCCGTTCCTGACGTCGACGATCATCGGCTGCACCTCGGTTGGCCAGCTCGAGAAGAACGCGGCCAGCTTGAACGTCGTGCTATCAGCCGACGTGCTGGCGGCGATCGAGCGGGTGCATCTCAGCAAGCCCAACCCCTGCCCGTAGATCACCCAGCGAGCGCGACGGTATCCGGTTCGCGATACGATAACCGAAGAGCCGGCTTACTTGCCGGCCGGTTGCGAATCGGTTATCCGAGAAGCACCACGAGGGTGTCATGGTTCGCCTGTTTGTCGGCGTTGAGTTGCCTGAGGACGTCCGCGAACGTTTGGCAACCCTTTGTGCCGGTGTTCCAGGCGCCCGCTGGGTTCCCCCCGAAAACCTGCACCTGACCCTGCGCTTCATCGGCGAGGTTGACGGCGGCGAGGCCGACGACATCTATCACGCGCTTTCGGCAGTGCGGACGCGCAGCTTCGACATCACGCTCTCAGGCGTGGGCCATTTCGAGAATGGCAGCGAGGTGCGGGCCCTCTGGGTCGGCGTCGAGCGCAACGCCGAGCTCGTCGCCCTGCGCGACCGCATCGAATCCGCCCTGGTGCGCATAGGCCTGCAGCCCGAAGGGCGGCGCTTCACGCCGCATGTCACCCTGGCGCGGCTGCGCGACACGCCGGTTCATCGCGTGTCGACGTTCCTGGCGCACAATTCGCTGTTTCGCGCCGGGCCGATCCCGATCAGCCACTTCACGCTGTTCTCGAGCTTCCTGCAGGGTTCCGGCCCGATCTACACCGCAGAAGCCGATTATCCGCTCGAACTGACGGCCTAGGAGCCCGGCACTCTCTTGTGCCGGTGCAGCTCGCGGCGCCCGCCGCGCTGCGGGAACATGCGCTCGACGGTGCCGGTGACCGTGAACCCCGCTTTGGCCAGAACGCGTGCCGAGGCAGGATTGTCGAGGAAGGTGTCGGCATGGATGCGCGGCACGCCGAGCTCCGCGGCACGCTCGACGACACGCAGGATCGCCTCGGTGGCGTACCCATTGCCACGATAGGCGCGGCCGATCCAGTAGCCCATCTCAGGCATCCTCGCATCGCCGCCGAAACCGACGACACCGATGAAGCCGGTGTCGCTGCGCCGCAGGATGCCGAAGACGCTAGCCTCGGGACCGACGCGTGAGGCAATCCAGTCGCGCGCCGCTTCCTCGGTACAGGGCACGGGCATCTGCGCCATCTGGCGCAGCGCCTCCAGGTCGTCGCCGAGCTGCTCCTCGAAATAGAGTGCGTCGGTGAGTTCGAGTGGGCGCAGGATCAGGCGCTTGGTGATCAGCAGCATCGAGAGCTAGCATCCATAGCGCGTCAGCGCGCGTTCGACTTGGGCCACGTAGGGCCCGCCGAACAGGCGCACATGCACGAGCAGCGGATAGAGATTGTAGAGGTCGCGGCGCTCCTCGAAAAAGCCCGGCCGCAGGGGCCGGCGCGCGGCGTAGCGGGCGAAGAAATTGCGGCCGACGGAATCGAACAGGGTCATGAAGGCGAGCTCGATCTCCGGGTCGGCGTAGTAGAGCGCCGGATCGATCAGCCCGACAACCTTGGTGCGGCGCGAGAGCATGTTGCCCGCCCAGAGGTCGCCATGGATCAGCGAGGGCGGTGCGTCGTTGCGCAGCCAGATGTGCAGCCGGCCGGCCAGCCGGTCGAGGCGGTGGCGCAGCGCCGCCGGTAAGCGCCCGGCCTCGTAAGCGGCATGCGCCATGGCCAGCAGGCGCTGGTCGCGGAAAAAGTCGCGCCAGTTGTCACTCGGCGTGTTGGGCTGCAGCAGCTCGCCGATCAGCGTATCGCGCTCGGCGCCGAACAGCGGCGCCTCGATACCGTGCAAACCGGCGACGATCTCGCCCAGCTCGGTCTCGGCGAACGGGTCGAATGAGTCATCGTGCTCGATGAATTCTAGGAGCAGCAGCGTGTCATCGGCGTGATACACCTCGGGCACCGGGGCCTTCGAGTTGGCCGCGAGGTAGCGCAGCATCCAGGCCTCGGTCTCGAGCTGCCTTCCCTGCTTGGCGACGAGGACGCGGCCGTCCGCCAGATCGACGCGCCAGATCGCGGCGATGTCGCCGCCGCGCAGCGGGGTCAGGCTGCGGACAGCGGCGCCGGTCACGGAGGCGAGGCGCTGCGCCAGTGCCTCGCTCATTCCAGCTCCCGCTTGAGCGCGGCGAGCAACCCGGCTGCCGCCGGCTCGACGATGTCGAGCACATGCTCGAAATCGGCGGCCCCGCCGTAATAGGGGTCGGGCACTTCCTTGAGGCCGAGCTCCGGCGCGTAATCCATCAGCAGCGCGACGCGGTCGCGCCTGCCGCGGGGCGCCATGCGGCTGAGGAAGGTGTGATGCCCGGCATCGCAGGCGAGGAGCAGGTCGTAGCGCTCGAAATCGCGGGTCTCCAGCCGCTTGGCCCGCAGGGCGGAAAGGTCGTAGCCACGGCGTTTGGCGTGCGCGACGGTCCGTGGGTCGGGCGGGTCGCCGATATGGTAGCCATGCGTTCCCGCCGAGGCGGAGGCGATGCGCGCCGCCAGCCCGTCACGCGCCACCAGGGAGCGGAACACACCTTCGGCGGTTGGCGAGCGGCAGATGTTGCCCGTGCAGACGAACAGCACCTTGCGGGTCATGGCGTTTTCGGGCTGGTGCGGCACGGGCTTCCGGCTATCATTCATCGCCAACAGGGATAGCGAATTTCGGCTCGATGCCCAAGGTGCAGTTCACCGGCCAGCTCCAGCGCTTCATGGCGGTGCCGATGGCCGAGGCTGAGGGTGCCACGGTGCGCGCCGTGCTGGATAATGTGCTGCGCGACAACGCACGGTTGCGCGGTTATGTTCTCGATGAACAGGGCGCCCTGCGTAAGCACATGACCGTCTTCGTCAACGGCCGGATGCTGACGGACCGCGCCGGCTTGAGCGACGCGGTCGCGCCGGGTGATGAGGTCTATGTGCTGCAGGCCCTATCCGGGGGCTAGACTCGCGGCGGCTCGGGGCGGGCGGCTGAGGGAAAGGCGGAGAGAGAGACATGAGCGATCGGCTTTTGGTCGGCACCCGCAAAGGCTTGTTCGATATCAGGCGCAGCGCCGGCGGCTGGGGTATCCACAAGGTCAGTTTCCTCGGCGATCCGGTGTCGGCGGTGGCCCGCGATCCGCTCAGCGGCGCCATCTACGCGGCACTCGCCCTGGGCCATTTCGGGGTCAAACTGTGGATGACCGCCGACGACGGCAACACCTGGCTGGAACGGCCGGCCCCCGCCTTTCCGCCCAAGCCCGACGGGCTGGAGGACCCGCATCCCTGGACGGTGCACTCGGTCTGGACGCTGGAGACCGGCGGCGTGCCCGGCCGGCTGTGGGCCGGCACGATCTCCGGCGGGCTGTTCCGCTCCGACGATGCCGGCGGCTCGTGGAATTTCGTGAAGTCGCTGTGGGACCGGCCGGAGCGCAGAGAGTGGTTCGGTGGCGGCGCCGATCATCCGGGCATCCACTCGCTCTGTGTCGACCCGCGCTTCTCCGATCGCGTCGTGCTCGGCGTGTCCTGCGGCGGCGTCTGGTCCACAAGCGATTCGGGCGAGACCTGGCGGCTCGGCGGCAAGGGAATCTACGCCGAGTTCATGCCGCCCGAGCGGCGCGACGACCCGCGCATCCAGGACGTGCACCGTATCGTCCAGTGCCACGCGGCGCCCGAGACGCTGTGGTGCCAGCATCACAACGGCGTCTTCAAGTCCGACGACCGCGGCATGAACTGGCGCGAGATCACGGCGATCAAACCGTCGAAGTTCGGCTTCGCCGTGGCCGTGCATCCCACGGATCCGCGCAGCGCCTGGTTCGTGCCGGCGGTGAAGGACGAGTGCCGCGTGCCGGTCGACGGCAAGCTGGTCGTGGCGCGCACCCGCGACGGCGGCGAATCCTTCGACGTGATCTCGAGCGGCCTGCCGGAAGGTCCGGCCTATGACCTGATCTACCGCCACGCCCTGACGGTTGACGAGAGCGGGCGGCGCCTGGCCATGGGCTCGACCACCGGCGGCGTCTGGCTGAGCGAGGACGGCGGCGACAACTGGATGGCGCTGCACGCCAGGCTGCCGCCCATCGCCTGCCTGCGCTTCGCCACGGAGACCGCGTGACGCAGCCGATCGTCATCCTCACAGGGGCGGGTATCTCAAAGGAATCCGGCCTCGACACCTTCCGCGACGCCGACGGCATCTGGGCCAAGGTGCGCATCGAGGATGTCGCCACACCCGAGGCGTTCGCCCGCAACCCCGCACGCGTGCAGGAGTTCTTCAACACACGCCGGCGCGGACTGCTCAATCCCAACATCCAGCCCAACGCCGCCCACCGCGCCCTGGCGCGGCTGGAGGCGGAATGGCCGTCGGAAGTGGTGCTGGTGACCCAGAACATCGACGACCTGCACGAGCGCGCCGGCAGCCGCAACCTCAGGCATATCCATGGTGAGCTGCTCAAGGCGCGCTGTGCCTCCTGCGGCGACGTGCGCGAGTGCCGCGCCGATCTTGCCGTGGCGATGGTCTGCCAGTCCTGCGGCGAGGCGGGCGGCTTGCGCCCGCATGTCGTGTGGTTCGGCGAGATGCCCTTCGACCTCGACGCGGTCTACGCCGCACTCAGCCGCTGCGGCACATTCATCTCCATCGGCACGTCGGGCAACGTCTACCCGGCGGCCGGTTTCGTCGCCGAGGCGCGGGCCAACGGGGCGCACACGGTCGAGCTCAATCTCGAGCCTTCGGAAGGCCGCACGCTCTTCGCCGAAGCCGATCACGGGCCGGCGACATCGATCGTGCCGGCCTATGTCGAACGGTTGTTGAAGGCGGCCAGGGTATGAGCGAGCTCGTGCTGGCTAGACGAGCGCATCGGCCAGATCCGTCATCGTCGAGGCGATAATATCGGGTTGATGCGGCGTCTCGCCGAACGGCCGCCGGCGCCGGTCGATGAAGGCGGTCCGCATGCCCGCCGATTTCGCGCCGATGCAATCGAAGGCATGATTGGCGACGAACAGGATCTGGTCCGGCCTGATACCGAGGAGTTGGGCTGCCTTGGTATAGGTCGCGACGTGAGGCTTGAAGGAGTTGGCCTCGGCGACCGAGATGATCCGGTCGAAAGCGATCTTGTGATACTGCCTGGCGGTCTCCAGCATGTCGGGGTCGCCGTTGGACAGCACGACCAGTCTGTACTTCGTGCGTAACCGGTCGAGTGCCGCCGGCACCTCCGGGAACGGCTTGAGCCTCTCGATCTCGCCGACGAGATAGCGGACCTCGTCCTTCGTGTACTCGATGCCCGAGCGGTCCATCACGTGAGCCACGGCCCGGTGGCCGATCTCGCGATAAGGCGTGTGCTCGCGATGGAGTAGCGCGTCGATCATGGAGTTCTCGAAATGGGTGCGTCGCCACCAGGTGACGAAGGAGTTCGGATTTCCCGCCCAGCCTTTCTTCTTCAGGAAGGGTGTGGCGACTTCCGTTAGGCCCCCCTGCATGTCAACGACCGTGCCGTACTGGTCGAACATGCAGACTTTGACGTCCTTCAATACGGCCTCAGTGCTCACGACACGTTCCTCACGCTTCTGGTCGGGAAACATTGATAGGCTGTCATCCCATCATTTGATAAATGGATTTTTCTATGGCCCCGCTGTTCCGGAGGCCGGCAAAGACCTATCGACCCTGGGGGCGCTTGCGACCTAAGTTCATTCGATGAGCGATCTTGCCGCCGCCATCCGGGCCGCCCGCGCCTGCCGGCTCTGCGCCGACCAGCTGCCGCTCGGGCCCCGCCCGGTCTTCCATCTCGACGCCCGGGTGCGGCTGCTGCTGATCAGCCAGGCGCCGGGGACGAAAGTCCACGAGACCGGCCTGCCGTTCAACGACCGTTCCGGCGACCGGCTGCGCGAGTGGCTGGGCGTCGACCGCGAGGCCTTCTACGGCAACAAACGCTTCGGCATCATGGCCATGGGCTTCTGCTATCCCGGTGTCGACGCGCGGGGCGGCGACCGGCTGCGCGAGTGGCTGGGCGTCGACCGCGAGGCCTTCTACGGCAACAAACGCTTCGGCATCATGGCCATGGGCTTCTGCTATCCCGGTGTCGACGCGCGGGGCGGCGACCGGCCGCCGATGAAGATCTGCGCCCCCACCTGGCATCCGCGTTTCCTCGGGCTGCTGCCGCAGGTCGAGCTCAAGCTGCTGGTCGGGCAGTACGCCCTGGCGCGCTATCTCGGCAAGCGTCGCCGCGACAGCCTGACCGCCACGGTGCGTGCCTGGCGCGGCTATCTGCCGGAATTCCTGCCGCTGCCGCATCCCTCCTGGCGCAACACCCATTGGCTGAAGCAGAATCCCTGGTTCGAGCGCGACGTGGTACCGGTGTTGCGGCGCCATGTCCGCCGGCTGCTGGAGCTCAAGCGATGAATCAACGCGCCCAGGCGATGGCGGAGTATCTGTGGCGCGCCCGCGTGCGGCGCGAGCCCTACCGCAACCTGCCGGCGGAGCTGACCCCGGCCAGCTTCAAGGAGGCCTACGAGGGCCAAGAGGCCTATTACCGCCTGGCCGAGCCGTTCTACGGGGCGGTCGCCGGCGCCAAGATCGCCACCACCACCAAGGTGATGCAGGAGCTGATGGGCATCCCGCATCCCTGCGGCGGCGCCATCTTCGCCCGCACCATCCATGCCGCGCCGGCGCGCATCCGGGCCGCCGATTTCGTCAACCTGCGCATCGAGTGCGAGATCGCCCTGCATCTGGCGCAGCCGCTGCTGGCGGCCCTCCCACCCTGGAATCGGGAAACGGTGATGCCGGCGGTGATCTCGGCCATGCCGGCCTACGAGCTGATCGAGGACCGCAACGCCGTCTACCGCGAGACCGACGCCCGCTCGATGATCGTCGACAATTGTTGGAACGGCGGCATTGTGGTCGGCGCCGACCCCGACCCCGACGAGCCGCTGCCCGATCTCGTCGGCATTGCCGGCCGGCTGACCATCAACGGAGCGTTGGTGTCCGAGGGCAAGGCCGAGGACCCCTACGCCACGCTGGCCTGGCTGGCCAATCTGGTGGCCGAACGCGGCCGCAGCCTCGACGCCGGCATGACGGTGATCACCGGCAGCATCGTCGCCACCGTCTCGATCGCGCCGGGCGACCGCGCCGTGTTCACGGTCGACGGGCTGGGCGAGGCGGTGCTGGAGGTGGTGTAGGTTGGCCCTCAAAGAATCGCCGGGCGCCCCTTGCAACAGCCAATTCGTCCACCATATTCACGGGTTGGTTCTTTGACATGGTGAAAGCGCAACGCGAAGCGTTGGCGCGTCAGCGCTCAGCGAAAGCGCAGCTTTCGCGGGAGGCGCTTCTTGAAGAATGGCGGAAAACTGCGGAAAATCGCCGCCACAGAAAGGTTAAAGCCGTTTTGGCAAGCCCTTGATCAGAAGAGACGATTCCGGGTCGATGGCCCCGAGACCCCGGCAAATTGTCTATTAATCTTTGCCCGCCCAGCCGCTCTTTGTTGTGGTCGTGCAGCGGTTTACCGGACGAATTTCAAACCGGTCAGCCGCCAGAGCAAGTAAGCCCGGAAAAACGGGGGTTGGCGCCAAAAAACACCGTTTTCCTGCGCCGGGAGAACGTCAATGTGCCAGCGGCAGACGCCTCGGGGACTGACGGGTGCGCTCCCTAGTCCGGCATCTGTCGTTCGATGGCTTCCATGTCATCGTCCGAGAGGCCGAAATGGTGGCCGATCTCGTGGATCAGCACATGGCGCACGACATGGGCGAGTTCCTCGCCGGTTTCGCACCAGTAATCGAGGATCGGCCGGCGGTAGAGATGGATCATGTCGGGAAACGGCGATGGGTTGCTGCCCTCGCGCCCGGCGATCGAGCTGCCGCGGTAGAGGCCGAGGATGTCGAACGGGCTGTCGAGCTCCATCTCGCGCTCGGTCTCCGCGTCGGGGAACTCCTCGACCCGGATAAGCACGTCCTTGACGTTGCGCACGAAATGTTCGGGCAGGCTGTCGAACGCGGCCTGCGCGAGGGCTTCGATCTGTTCCAGGGTCGGCGCTAGGATGTCAGGCATGGGCGGAAGCTAGCGGAGGATGTGGCCATGGTCGAGAAGCTGACGGGCGATGCGCGGACCAGGGCACTGGCCGGACTCAAGGGCTGGAGCGAGGTCGCCGGCCGCGACGCCATCCGCAAGGAGTTCAGGTTCAGGGACTTCAACCAGGCCTTCGGCTTCATGGGCCGCGTTGCCCTGATGGCCGAACGGATGGATCACCATCCCGAATGGTTCAACGTCTACAACAAGGTCGATATCGTGCTCTCGACCCATGACGCCGGCGGCCTGAGCGAGCGCGACGTCAAGCTGGCGGCGTTCATCGATTCGGTGGCGTGAAAGGCGCGGGCGTGCCGCCGAGATCGTCCCGGGCGATGGCGGAGGCGAGCTCGTAGATTTGCGCTTGTGCCTCGCCGATCGCAGAGAGAATAGTCGGCAGCGAAGCGGCAAGCCCCGCATGATCGTTCGCCTCGACTAGCAGAAGGTAGCGCGGGCCGTCCTCGACTTGTGTCGGCTGCAGCGGAAAGGGCTGAGAGAGATCGGCCTCGCCCAGATGCAAGGCCACTACCGCCGCGATGTCGAACAGCCGCTCGATGCCGGATGGAGCGGCGCCCAGGCGGAACGTCGCCAGCGCACCGCCCATGCCGCGGCCCAGCGACAGCGTCGTCGTGCAGGGATAGCGCAGGAAGTTGCGGAATGATGGGCGCATCGACAGCGACCAGGGCGTGGGATTATCGACGATCCGCTGGTAGGCCGGGCTCGCTAGGACAGCGAGCGAGTCCAACTCGTAGAGCGTGAAGTAGCGATGGCGGGTGGCCTCGCGATCCACGTAGCGCCGGCCGGAGAGGATGCCCGGCACGGTCAACCGCTCCGGCACGTGCTCGCGCGTGTGCCAGAGATTGTACTCACCGTCGCGCGGCGCTTCGATGTCGTTCCACAGCGCGAGGAAAGCGGACCCCTTCAGGCTCATGGCCCTTCATACCGCGTCCGGCGGCCCGTATGATACCGGCCATGCAGGCCATCCAGAAGACCCGGCCGGAATTCGGGCTCGAGCTGCGCGAGGTGGCGGAGCCGTCCGCACCCGGTGCGGGCGAGGTTCTGATCGACGTGACCGCGGCCGGCATCTGCGGCAGCGACCTGCATATCTACGAATGGTCCGGCGGCTATGAGTTCGTCGCACCCGCCATGCCGGTGACGCTCGGTCATGAATTCGCCGGCCGCATCGCCGCGTTGGGTGCCGGTGTCGACGGTCTTGCACGGGGCGATCGCGTTACTGTGATGCCGTCGGTCACCTGCGGCCGTTGTGAGTCCTGCCGGGCCGGCGATTTCGACCGCTGTCTGACCCGCACGGGCATCGGCATGACGCGGCAAGGCGCTTTCGCCCGGCAGGTACTCGCCCCCGCGATCAACTGCGTGCTTCTTCCCGCCACTGTCGATGACGAGCTCGCGGCGCTCACCGAGCCCTTGACCGTCGGAGCCCGCGCCGTGGAGAGCGGTGAGATCAAGAAGGGCGACCGGGTGCTGGTGATGGGGCCTGGTACGGTCGGCCAGACCATCGCCGTGATGGCCCGCTCCGCCGGCGCCGAGGTGACCATCGTCGGCAAGGGCGATGCCGACCGGTTGGTCTGCCTGCGCGCCCTGGCCTTCGAGCGGCTGATCGACCTTCAGGACAAGCCGCTCGCCGAGGCTGTCGGTCCGGGCAAATTCGATGTCGTGTTCGAGGCGACCGGTGTGCCGGCGACCATCAATCACGGGCTCGGCATGCTCAGGCGCTGGGGCATTCTGGTGGTCTGCGGCATCCATGCGTCGCATGCGCCGGTCGACCTCAACCGCCTGAACCGCGAGCAGCTGCAGATCCGCGGCTCCAACCGCGCCAGCCGTGCTACATGGCGGCGGGTGGTCGAGATGCTTGCCAGGGAAGGCGAGAGGCTGCGGCCGATGATCACCCACCGCCTGCCGCTTTCCCGCGCCCTCGATGGTTTCGAACTGGCGCGCCAAAAGGTCGCGTCCAAGGTTATGCTGTTGCCGAACGCCTGACGGAGTAACACCATGGATTCCGCTCCCACCTCCAAGCACAACGTCGATCCGGCGCGCCAGGAGTTCTACGCGCGCATCGGCAAGAGCAACCTGGCGCCGCTCTGGGAGGTGCTGCACAAGCTGATCACCGCCACGCCGGAGAGCGTCATCGTCCCGCATCTTTGGCAGTACGAGAGCCTCAAGCCCTTCCTGCTCGAGGCCTGCGAGCTGATCACCGCCAAGGAGGCCGAGCGTCGCGTCCTGATCCTTGAGAACCCGTCGCTCAAGGGTGAGTCCAAGATCACCCGCAGCCTGTTCGCCGGGTTGCAGACCATTCTGCCGGGTGAGATCGCGCCGCCGCACCGCCACAGCCAGGCGGCGCTGCGCTTCATCGTCGAAGGCCAGGGCGCCTACACCGCGGTCGACGGTGAGCGCACCATGATGCATCCCGGTGACTTCGTCATCACGCCGTCCTGGACATGGCACGACCATGGCAATACGGGCACGGGGCCGATGGTCTGGCTCGACGGTCTCGACATGCACATGATCAAGCTGTTCGAGGCGAGCTTCCGCGAGGGCACAGGCTCGGACGAGGCTATGGAGCCCGAACGGCCCGAGGGCGACTCGTATGCGCGCTACGGCGCCAACATGCTGCCGGTAGAGGCCGAGTACGACCGGCCGACCTCCCCGGTGTTCAACTATCCCTACGATCGCTCAAGAGAGGCGCTGGAGACGATGAAGCGCCGCGACAAGTGGAACCCGTGGCACGGGCTCAAGTTCAAGTACATCAACCCGATGAACGGCGACTACGCCATGCCGACCATCGCCACCTTCATCCAGCTCCTGCCCAGGGGCTTCAAGACGCAGGGTTACCGCTCGACCGACAGCACGGTCTTCATCTGCGTCGAGGGCAAGGGCCGCACCCAGGTCGCCGGCAAGACCCTCGACTGGGGGCCGAAGGACATCTTCGTCATCCCGAGCTGGGAGAAGCACCGCCACGAAGCCACGGAAGAATCGGTGCTGTTCAGCTACTCCGACCGCGTCGTGCACGAGAAGCTCGGCTTCTGGCGCGAGCAGAAATTCCCCAACTAGAAGCGGCGTTATTTCGGCGGCATGCGGATGGCACCGTCGAGGCGGATGACCTCGCCGTTGAGCATCACGTTGTCGAGGATATGCATGGCGAGCTTCGCGTATTCCTCGGGCGTGCCAAGGCGCGAGGGGAAGGGGATGCTGGCGGCGAGGCTGTCCTGCACCGGCTGCGGCATGCCGAGCAGCATGGGTGTCGCGAAGATGCCCGGCGCGATGGTCACGACGCGAATGCCGAAGCGCGCCAGTTCGCGGGCCGCCGGCAGGGTCAGCCCCACGATGCCGCCCTTGGAGGCCGAGTAGGCCGCCTGGCCGATCTGCCCGTCATAGGCGGCGACCGAGGCGGTGCAGATGACGACGCCGCGCTCGCCGTCGGCCTGCGGCTCGAGCGTCTGCATGTCGGCGGCCGCCAGCCGCATGGCGTTGAAGCTGCCGATCAGGTTGATGTTGATGACCCGGGCGAAGTCGGCGAGCTTCATCGGCCCGTCCTTGCCGACGATGCGTGCGGCCGGGCCGACGCCGGCGCAGTTGATCAGCACGCGCGCCGCGCCGTGCTTGGCCTTCGCCTCGGCGAAGGCCTTCTCGGTCGAAGCGGCGTCGGCGACGTCGCAGGCGACGGCGATACCGCCGATCTCGGCTGCAACCTTTGTCGCGCCTTCGAGATTGACGTCGAGCACGGCAACCTTGGCGCCGGCCTTGGCCAGGGCGCGGGCCGTTGCCGCGCCGAGTCCCGAGCTGCCGCCGGTGACGAGTGCTGCCTGACCTTTGACGTTCATGGTGACTTCTCCGGGTTCGAAACCGGCGCGGTTGTAGCAGATTGCGCCGCGTGCCGCAGCCGGGCCTCGCGCCGGGCGATGTAGAAGGTGCTGCCGACGATGATCGCGGCTCCGACGAGCGTGAAAATGTCCGGCACCTCGTTGAAGAACAGGAAGCCGAAGATCGTCGCGAACAGCAGCCGCGTGTAGTCGAAGGGATCGACGGCCGTGGCCTCGGCGATGCGGAAGGCGCGGATGGTGAAGTACTGGCCGAGCGAGCCGACGGCACCGATCCACACCAGCAGGGCGAACTCGACCAGACTGGGGGTGCGCCAGACCCAGAGCGCCGGTCCCAGCGCCAGCAGCGAGCTCAGGACGCCGAAGTAGAAGATGATCGTTGCCGGCCGCTCGGTGGCGGCCAGCGACTTGATCATCATGCTCACCACGGCGACACAGAACGCGCCGCCGATCGCCGCCACCAGGCCGAGATCGACCTGGCTCAGGCCCGGGCGCGCCATGACCAGCACGCCGATGAAGCCGGCGGCGGTCGCCGTCCAGCGCCGCCAGCGCACGATCTCGCCCATGAACAGGACCGCGAGCACGACCAGGAACAGCGGCCGCGAGAAGCTGAGCGCCGTCGCGTCGGCCAGCGGCAGATGGACGATCGCGTACCAGCCGAAGGCCATCGCCAGGTAACCCGCCGCGGCCCGCACCACGTGCCCGCCGAGGCGACGGGTCTGAAAGGCCATCGGATTGGCCGACGCAAGGAGGAACGGCAGAACGATCAGGCCGCCGAAGAAGCAGCGGAATAGTGCGATCTGGAACGGGTCGATCCTGTGGCCGAGATTCTTGACGATGACGTCGCTGGTGGACCAGATGACCGTCCCCAGCAGCATCCACAACGCGCCGCGGACATTGGGCGGCAGGGCGCGTAGCCGGGCGTGCAGGCGCAACACCATGCTAGCCGCCGGAAGCGCCGCGGGCCGGCACGCCGAGCCGCATCTCGCGGTGGGCGATGTAGAGCGTGCTGCCGATCAGCACGGCAATGCCGACAAGCGTCCAGAAATCGGGTATTTCGGCAAAGAACAGGTAGCCGAAGAACCCGGCGAAGAGCAGGCGTGTGTAGTCGTAGGGCATCACCGCCGTCGCCTCGGCAATGCGCAGGGAACGGAGCGAGAAGTACTGGGCGAGTGCGGCGCCGGCACCGACGAGCAGCAGCAGCGGCCATTCGAACAGCGTCGGATTCTGCCAGACGAAGAGGGCCGGTACGGCCGAGACTGCCGTGGTGATCACCCCGAAATAGAAGAGGATGGTGACGTTGCGGTCGGTCTCGGACAGCTTTTTCACCAGCACGGCCACGTCGGCGATGAAGAAGGAGCCCGCCAGTGCAACGAGCATGGCGAAGGAGAACACCTCGCTGCCGGGTCGGACCACGATCAGCACGCCAAGGAAGCCGATGGCGGTCGCCGTCCAGCGCCGCCAGCGCACCGTCTCGCCCAGGAAGAGTACGGCGAGGACGATGAGGAACAGCGGCTTGGTGAAGGAAATCGCCGTGGCCGTGGCCAGCGGCAGGTGGGTAATGGCGTAGAAGCCGCAGAACATGCCGGCCACGCCGACGATGGAGCGCAGGACGTGCATCCACGGATTGCCGCTGATGATCATGCCGCGCGTGCCGGCCAGGAAGGGGATGACGGCGATCAGCCCGAAGGCGCAGCGGAAGAAGGCGACCTCGAACGGGTCGAGGCGCTGGCCCAACATCTTTACGATCAAGGCCTGCCCCGCATAGACGGCGGAGGCCAGGATCATCCAACCCGCCCCGCGCAAGTTGGGCGGCAGCCCGGACCACCAGGGCGTCGAGCCGGCCGGTTCAGTCATCGGCCGCCCGCCGCTCCTTTCCCGCCCTCGGCCGGGGGTTCGACATGCCGGTGGTGGCGATGGTGGCACGCTCGCTCGAGGCGGCAATGGCGACCGGCGCCGTAGGCTCGCTGCGGGCCTGGGCCCGCGCCACGACCGCCTCGCGGTGGCTGATGTAGACCGTGGCCGCGACGATCACGGCCGCGCCGATCCAGGTCCAGAGATCGGGGCTCTCGTCGAAGGCGAACCAGGCAATCAGGGCGACGAACGGCAGCCGCGAGAAGTCGAGAGCCA
This sequence comes from Alphaproteobacteria bacterium, assembly GCA_016869415.1. GTDB lineage: Bacteria > Pseudomonadota > Alphaproteobacteria > CACIAM-22H2 > CACIAM-22H2 > VGEI01. The sequence goes on along the minus strand of VGEI01000003.1, from coordinate 15,634 downwards.
CCACCGATGTGGCGTCCATGCAGACGAACGCACGGGTCAGGCAGAGATGACCGATCGTGGCCAGAAGCCCGAGCAGCACGATGTAAGGCCAGGTGTGGAGCGGCGGAGTCACCCAGACGAAGGCCGCCGCCACCAGCGAGAGGGGCAGGGCATAAAGCGTCATGTAGGTGACGATGGCGTTCGGCGATTCGGTGCGGGTCAGCTGCTTGACCAGCACGGTGTTGATGCCGCTGGTGACCGTCGACGCCAGGATGATGCCTTGCGCCCAGGTGAGCTCGGCGAACCCCGGCCGCAGGATGATCATCGTGCCGAGGAAGCCGATGATGGTCGCCGTCCAGCGGCGCAGCCGGATGACCTCGCCCAGGAAGATGACTGCACAGAGCGAGGCGAAGAGCGGTGCGGTGAACGAGAGAGCCGTCGACTCGTTGAGCGGCAGGTAAGCGACGCCGGTGAACCACAGGCACATCGAGGCAAAGCCGATGAGCGAACGGCCGAGGTAGAGCTTCTGGTGGCTGGTGCGCATCACCGAGAGGCCGGACATCGCCAGCCAGGGCAGCATGCAGAGGAAACTGAACAGGTTGCGGAAGAAGACGATCTCAATCGGCGGCAGATGATCGGCAAGCACACGGATGCAGCCGATCATGCCGGCAAAGAACGCCGACGCGGTGACAGCGAGAATGGCGCCACGCACAGGCCCGGGCAGGCCGGCGAAGGCGGCGGAGGCGCGGGAAACAAACATTTAAGACGTTACGGCGTAAGCCTACGGCCTCTGCCACGGCTCTGCCAGCCTTTCGGCTGCGGGCTTGACGCATGGCTGTAGCGCGGCTTTCGCAGCGCACAAGATTAGGCTTTAATCCGGGTCGGGGATTCGGCCCAGGGGTAACGGAATGAGCGGGACCGGCGCGACATCGACGGGTGATGCTGTCTTACTCTGGGAGCCGTCACCCGAGCGCCTGGCCAGCGCCAATCTGACGGCCTTCAGCAAGCAGGCCGGAGTGGTTGCAGGCCGCCCGCTCGCCGACTACCACGCCTTGTGGCGCTGGTCGGTTGAAGACCCGGCTGCCTTCTGGCGGCTGATGTGGTCTTACGGCGGAGTTGTCGGCGACGGTCCGGGCGAGCCCTCGATCGAGAACCCGGGCGCCATGCCCGGCGCCCGATTCTTCCCCGCGGCGCGGCTCAATTTTGCAGAGAATCTGCTGCGCCGGAACGACCAGAACGACGCGCTGGTCTTCTGGGGCGAGGACAAGGTCCGGCGCCGGATGAGCTGGGCCGAGCTCAACGCTGCCGTCTCGCGCCTGCAGCAGGCGCTGAAGGCGGAGGGCGTGAAGGCCGGCGACCGCGTGGCCGCCATCATCCCCAACATGCCCGAGGCGATCACCGCCATGCTCGCCGCATCGAGCCTGGGGGCCGTGTGGTCGTCATGCTCGCCTGATTTTGGCGTCCAAGGTGTGCTCGACCGTTTCGGCCAGATCGAGCCCAAGGTGCTGTTCGCAGTCGATGCCTACCACTACAACGGCAAGAGCCACGACGTTCTTGGCAAGCTCAAGGACATCGTGCCGAAGCTGCCGTCGCTATCGCGCGTCGTGGTCGTGCCTTATGTCGCCGATAAACCGATGCTGGGCGGTGTGCCCAAGGCCACCACGTTGCCCGACTACGTGGCGCCCTACGCGCCCGGCAAGCCGACCTTCGAGCGGCTGCCCTTCAATCATCCGCTCTACATCCTGTTCTCGTCCGGCACCACTGGCGTCCCCAAATGCATCGTCCACGGGGCCGGCGGCACGCTGCTGCAGCATCTCAAGGAGCACAAGCTGCAGAGCGACGTGAAGCCGGGCGACCGCGTCTTCTACTTCACCACCTGCTCCTGGATGATGTGGAACTGGCTGGTCTCCGGCCTTGCCGCCGAGGCGACGCTGCTGCTCTACGACGGCTCGCCGTTCTACCCGTCAGGCAACGTGATCTTCGATATGGCCGACGCCGAGCGCATGACCCTGTTCGGGACCTCGGCCAAGTACATCGATGCCTGCGCCAAGGCCGGGCTGGAGCCGATCAAGACCCACAGACTCACCACCGTGCGGGCCATGGCCTCGACCGGCTCGCCGCTGGTCGACGAGAGCTTCGACTACGTCTACCGCAGCATAAAGAAGGACCTGCACCTCGCCTCGATTTCCGGCGGCACCGACATCGTTTCCTGCTTCGTGCTCGGCAACCCGACCGGGCCGGTCTATCGCGGCGAGATTCAGGCGCGCGGCCTCGGCATGGCGGTCGATGTCTTTGACGACGAGGGCAAGCCGGGAGTCGGTGCCAAGGGCGAACTGGTCTGCACCAAGCCGTTCCCCTCGATGCCGGTCGGCTTCTGGAACGACCCCGAAGACAAGAAGTACCGGGCCGCCTATTTCGAGCGCTTCCCCAATATCTGGACGCATGGCGACTGGACGGCGATCACGCCGCGCGGCGGTGTCATCATCTATGGCCGCTCGGACGCGGTGCTCAATCCCGGCGGCGTGCGCATCGGCACGGCCGAGATCTACCGCCAGGTCGAGCAGGTGCCGGAGGTGCTGGAGAGCATCGTCGTCGGCCAGGACTGGGAGCGCGACGTGCGCGTCGTGCTGTTCGTCAAGCTGCGCGACGGAGTGACGCTCGGTCCGGAGCTCGAGAAGAAGATCAAGGACCAGATTCGCCGTAACACGACGCCGCGTCACGTGCCGGCAAAGATTCTGCAGGTCGCCGACATTCCGCGCACCAAGAGCGGCAAGATCGTCGAGCTGGCGGTGCGCGACGTCGTCCACGGCCGCCCGGTCAAGAACAAGGAAGCGCTGGCCAATCCCGAGGCGCTCGACCTCTACCGGGACCGGCCGGAGCTCCAGGCCTGAAGCGGCGGGGAACGCGCCTCTCTTGCACAGGCGAGGCGACTGGCCGATGCTGGGCGGTCTGGTGCGGGAGGAACGGTGCGGGCAGACCTCGACTATTTTCGGACGTTCGGCCGCTACAACCAGTGGGCCAATAGGCGGCTCTATGCCGCCTGCGCCCAGCTAAGCGAGGCCGAGTACCTGAAACACCGGCCGGTCTTCTTCGGCTCGATCCACGCCACGCTCAACCACATCCTGGTCGGTGACCGGCTCTGGCTGGGCCGCTTTACCGGCCACCCGGCCGCCCATATCAAGTCGCTGGACCAGATCCTCTACCCCGAGTTCGCTGGCCTGCGCGTGGCGCGCGAGGCGGAGGACGCGGCGATCATCAACTTCGTCGACGGGCTCGACGAGCCGACTTTGAATTCGACGCTGCGCTACAAGAGCATGGGGGGCGAATCGTCGGCCTTCCCGCTGCGCCAGCTTCTGGGCCACTACTTCAACCACCAGACCCATCATCGCGGACAGGCGCATGGCCTGCTCTCGCAGACGAACGTGCCACCGCCCGAGCTCGATCTGCTTTTCTATCTGCGCGAGATGGTGCCGGCCTCTTAGCGGTCCTCAGTCGACCACGCCGATATAGGGCAGGTGCCTGTATTGCTCGGCGTAGTCGATACCGTAGCCCACCACGAATACGTTCGGGATGGAGAAGCCGATGAATTCGGTCACCGTCTCGACCTCGCGCCGTTGCGGCTTGTCGAGAAGGGCGCAGGCCCAGACCTGGGCCGCACCATGCTCGCGCAGCAGGTTGCGGGCGAAGAGCTGGGTGCGGCCGGTGTCGACGATGTCGTCGACCAGGAGAACGTTGCGGCCGGCGATCTCGGGGATGTCGCCGGTCAGGCGCACGAGCCGCGAGCTCTCCTTGCCTTTGCCGTAGCTATTGAGCCGGATAAAGCTGACCTGCGGCCGCAATCCGGTCCGGTCGAGAGCGCGGATCAGGTCGGCAACGAAGACGAAGCAGCCGGTGAGCAGGCCGACGATGGTGAAGTCGGGAGGCAGCTTCGCCGCAATATCACGGGCCAGCCCGTCGATCCGGGCGGCGATCTGCGCTTCGCTGTAGAGCGGGCGGACGCTCATCGGGTGCTCCGTCGCCGGCCGGAGCGCGCCGCCACCGGCATGAGATTGGTGCGCGCCGCCGCGGCGGCCTCCTTGGCTTCCTCGAGAAGCCAGTCGCGGAAGAGCTTGATCTTCGGACGCTCCGCCACCGCCTCGGGATAGACCAGCCAGTAGGAATCGCCGTTAGGCACCACGAGGTCGAAAGGCTGGAACAGGCGGCCTTCGACGATCGGCTCCGCATGCACATAGGGATTTCCGATCGCCACGCCCGCCCCGGCGATCGCCGCATCGACCGAGATTCGCGTCGAGTCGAACTGGGTCCCCTTGCGCCCGTCTATGTGCGCGACGCCGGCCGCCTTGAGCCAGATGGGCCAGTCTTTGTGATCGCTGCTCAACACCAGCAGCGGCACCTTGGCAAGATCTCCGGGCTCTTTGAGCTTTTCCAGCCACTGCTTGCCGCAAAGCGGGGTCAGTTCGTCGTCGAAGAGCTTTTCCGCCCGCAGGCCTGACCAGGGCCCACGACCGTAGCGCACGGCGCAGTCGACCTCCTCGCGCGAGAAATCGGCGAGGCGTTGCGTGGCGAGCAGGCTGACCTCGATCTCGGGATGACGCGCGTTGAAGCGCGGCAGGCGGGGTACGAGCCATGACAGCGCGAAGGTCGTCAGCAGGCTGACGGTCAGGCGTCCCTGCGCTCCACGTCGGCCAACGCGTTCTACGGCCTGCGCCAGCCGATCGAAGCCGTGGCGCAGATCCGGCAGCAGCGCCTGGCCCTCGTCGGTCAGCCGCAGGCCGCGGGTGAGCCGGCGGAATAGCGGAACGCCCAGCCGCTCCTCCAGCGCCTTCACTTGATGGCTGACCGCCGCCTGGGTGACGCGCAGCTCCTCGGCGGCGCGAGTGAAGCTGAGATGCCGGGCGGCGGCCTCGAAGGCACGCAGGGCGTTGAGCGGGGGAAGGGCGCGAACCATCGTCCTCAGGCCTAGATTTTCTAGGCCACAATACGAGAAAGGATCGTTTGTCGTCCAGCCACAATGCAGCGATTTAAGAGAGAAGACGCATTGCCGCGGAGGGCAGACCCCATGTCACAGTATGAGAGCAACTTATCTATCGGTGTGCCGTCCATCCCCGGGAGTGAGGGGCTGCGCCGCTTCGGTGGTGGCCTTTCCGGGCGCGCCGTCACGCTGCTGAGCCGGCTGCTGGAATGGCGGGAGCGGGCACGCAGCCGCCAACAGCTGGCCGGCCTCGACGACTACATGCTGCGCGACATCGGTATCGACCGTGCCGCGGCGGCAGCCGAATCCGACAAGGCGTTCTGGTCACGCTGACGTAATCCTACTCTGGAATATTCCCCGGCCGGCGCGTGTATACCCCGCCACGTGCCGGCAGTGCGCCGGAGTGACGACAGGAGATGGCAGCAATGCAGGATTTGCGGGGTTACGCCGTGTCGGGCGCCGACGCGGCCAGTCTGGGTCTGTTCGAGAAGGCGCTGGCGCAGTTCCAAGGCTACGTCATCGATCCGGTGGCCACGATCGACAAAGCGATCATTCAATCGCCGGGTTTCGTGATGGCGCATCTGTTGAGAGCCTATCTCGTGCTCGCCGGCACTGAAGCGGCCTACCTGCCGATGGCGCGTGACGGCCGCAACGCGGCCGCCGCACTGCCGACTAACCCGCGCGAGCGCCGGCACATCGCTGCGATCGACGCGCTGATCGCCGGGGAGTACGACCTGGCCAGCGAGCGCTTCGAGGACATCCTGCTAGACGCGCCACGCGATGCGCTGGCGCTGCAGGTCGCTCATATCTTCGACTTTTTCCGCGGCGACGCGCGCAACTTGCGCGACCGCGTCGCCCGCGTGCTGCCGGAATGGCGGCCTGATGTGCCGGGCTATCATGCCGTGCTGGGCATGTATGCCTTCGGTCTCGAGGAATGCGGCCAGTACGGTCGAGCCGAAGAGACAGGGCGCGAGGCTATCAGGCTGAATTCGGGCGATGTCTGGGCCCATCATGCCGTCGCCCATGTCATGGAGATGCAGGGGCGGATCGACGAGGGCATCGCCTGGATGTCCGCACGTGAAAGCCACTGGGCGCCGGACAATTTCTTCGCTGGCCACAACTGGTGGCACTGGGCGCTGTTCCATCTCGACCGCGACGAGTACGCGCGGGTGCTGGAGCTCTACGACGGGCCGATCCGCGGCAGCCGCTCGAAGGTGGTCCTCGACATGATCGATGCGTCGGCCATGCTCTGGCGCCTGCACCTGCGCGGTGTCGATTGCGGGGCGCGCTGGGGCGAACTCGTCGAGGCCTGGGCACCGCTGGCGTCCGACGGCTTCTACGTCTTCAACGACTTCCACGCCATGATGGCTTTCGTCGCTGCCGAGCGCTGGGACCTCGCCGACGAGACGCTGTCGGCCATGATCCGGCGGATCAGCAGCCCGGGCAGCAACGCCGCCATGACCCGCGATGTCGGTCTGCCGTTGTGCCGCGGGCTCTACGCCTTCGGCCGCGGCGAGTACGACGAGACGGTGAACTGGTTGCGACCGGTTCGGGCCATTGCCAGCCGTTTTGGCGGCAGCCACGCCCAGCGCGATCTCATCGACCTGACGCTGATCGAGGCGGCGCAGCGCGACCGGCAGAACACGCTGGTGCGGGCGCTGGCTGGCGAGCGCATGGCTCTCAAGCCGGTGAGCCCGCTCAACCGCCGCTACCGCGATGGCGCCCTGAGCATCAGCCGGGCGATGCCGTTGAACGCGGCGTAAAACACGCGGAACTGCGCGGCAAACTCATCCCAGGCGAGGTCCGCGCGGCGCTCCCTAAGTGCCGCGTGGACCTGGCCGAGGTTCCGCTTGCCGTCGATCAGCCCGGCGATGGCCGGGGCAAGCGGCGGCAGCGGCAGCTTCGACTGCCAGCCCTCGAAACTGGCAGTCAGCACGCCGGCGGGCTTGAGCTTGGCGCCGAGCTCCGCCGGGTCGAGCTCGCAATAGACCGGCACGAGATCGGGGCGGTCGGGTGCCGGCGGCGTCACCGGGTTGGCGCGCTTTACGGCGTAGAACACGTGGCTCTTGAGGTTGCCGACGATGTTCTCGGCCAGCGCTGCCCGCTCGATTGGCGACAGGCGTTCGATCCGCTTGAGCAGGGCTGCGTCGCTGACATAACTCTCGGGCCGGTAGCGCGCTTCGGGCACGAAGGCGACCAGGCGCAGGGCCGCCGCCTCGACGAAGTCGTTCGTCTCGGCGACGTCGTAGGCGCGGTCGCGGGCGTGCAGCAGCAGGTCGAAGATGCCGGAATCGCCCTCGGTCAGGTGATCGGTGACGAAGGGGTTGCGCTTCAGCCAGTTGGTCGCCGGCAGCTGGGCGAGCAGCTTCTTGGCCACAGCCAGGCGCGTGTCGATATTGTCCGCGTCGTTCAGCAGGCCACGCAACGCCTCCTGCAGCGGGTAGATTCCCGTGCGGCCGAGCCTGGCGTAGAGCATCAGGCCGAGCCCGCCCTCGTCGTTGAGCGCGCCGGCGAGGGAGGCGAGACCCGCCGCCGGATCGGGCAGGTGATGAAGTACGCCGCAGCAATCGATGTAGTCGAAGCGGCCGAGCCCGAGGCTGCCGAACTCGATCAGCGAGCCGGAGACGAACCGGATATTGGTCAATCTGCGGGCGGCGGCACGCGCCTCGGCCACGGCACGCGTGGTCTTCGACCAGTCGAGATAGACGACTTCGGCGTTCGCCCCGGCATCGGCCAGCTGCTGCGCCAACATGATCGCCGCGTCGCCGGTGCCGCCGCCGGCGACCAGTGCACGGAACGGTTTGCCGAAGTCGCGTGCCCCGCCGTAGACGTAGTGATTGAGCTCGTCCAGCCGAGACGGCGAGCCGGTGATCAGCCGCTTTGCTTCGTCGCGCGGATCGCGCGGCGGATAGGGCAGCGCCTCGTAATGCTCTTGGACGGGGTCGGCCATCAGAAGCCCGGACGCAGCTCGCCGACGACCACCCCCGCGACATTGGTGAGCGCCGGCCGCTGCAGCGCCTGGAGCGCAGCCATCTGCGCCGCGTCGAGATCGGCATGGCGGATCAGCAGCGTCGCCATCACTACTTCGGCGGCCCGCGTAGCGCCATCGTCGACCTTGAGGGCGATGCCGTAGCCTTTCGCCGGGATCGCCGCCATATAGACGCCCTCAGCCCCGGTCTTGACCACGGCCTTGCCTTTGGCGGCAGCCAGGGCACGGGTGCAGAAGCGGTCCGTGCCGGCCACCATCGCCGGATGTGCCGCCATCGCCGAAGCAATACGCCGGCAGGCACCGGCTCGCTCCCGCGACAGGCGATCGGGCGCGCCCAACCGGGCGATGCCGTGTGCCAGGGCGTGCAGCGGAATGGCGATCTGCGGAAAGCCGCAGCCGTCGATGCCGCGCGGCGCGTTGCCAAGCGAGACACCGCACATCTCCTCCAGCAAGCGCGTCAGGCGCTGTTGGGCCGGATGCTCGGGTTTGATGTAGCCCCGCGTCGGGTCTTTCAGGTGCCGGCAGGTGGTCAGCACGCCGGTATGTTTGCCCGAACAGTTGTTGTGCGCCTGTGTCGGCTCCTGGCCTACGGCATGGAGCTGTTTCACCGACGAGGCGTGATAGGGCGCGTGGGCGCCGCACTCGAGATCGGCCACCGACAGGCCGATACGTCCGAGCCAGGCGGTGACTGCCGCGACATGAAACGGCTCGCCGCTGTGACTGGCACATGCGAGTGCCAGCTCGTCATCGCGCACGCTGAACGCCTCGGCTGCGCCGCTCTCGATCAGCGGCAGGGCCAGCAGAGGCTTGATCGCCGAGCGCGCGAAAACGGCACGCTCGGGGTCGCCCTTGGCCTCGACCACGCGGCCGTCGGCATCGACGAGCACATAGGCGCCACGGTGGCGGCTCTCGGCCAGCGCGCCGCGCCACACATCGACGAGGATCGGGGAGTCGCTCATGGAACGCGGGCACCTTGCCCCGAATGGGACGAGCGGGCAAGGTGGCGCGCGACAGCGGCAGGGGGCGTACTTGCGCGGTTATTTCGGCATCGGCGTGCTCGGCATCAGCAAGGCGATGAATGTCGGCAGCCTGCTGCGCAGCGCGCATGCCTTCGGTGCCAGCTTCGCCTTCACCATCGCCGCCGCCTATGCCCGCGGCGAGGGCAAATTGGCGGACACCTCCGACACGCCTTCAAGCGTGCCGTTCTACGAGTTCGCCACGCTCAACGATTTCCGACTGCCGGTCGGCTGCTCGCTGGTCGGGGTCGAGCTGACCGACGAGGCCATCGACCTGCCGCGTTTCCGCCATCCGGCCGCCTGCGCCTACGTGCTGGGAGCCGAGCGCACCTCGCTGCCGCCGGAGTTCCTGGCGCGCTGCGCGCATGTGGTGAAGATCCCGACACGCTTCAGCCTCAACCTGGCCCTGGCCGGCGCCCTGGTCATGTACGACCGCGTGCTCAGCCTTGGCGGCTACCCGGTCCGTCCGACCCGCCCTGGCGGGGCGCCTATGCCGATGACCAAGGTCGTTTTCGGGGCGCCGCGCTACGGCCGCAACAAGGGAAAGCGGCCCGCCAAGGGCCGTTTTGCCGGCAAAGGCGAGTAACCTCCGGGAAATTCACCTTTTGTTGGTATTTTAGGTAACATAGTTAAGGTTTCCCCCGGGGACTGACCGCCGGGGCCTAACCGGGGCTGTGTTCGGCATGGATACGGGCAGCGAGCCCAAGACCGGGACGACGACCGGAAGCGCACCCTTGCGCACGGTGAGTCTCGCCCTGCAGGGCGGCGGCGTGCACGGCGCCTTCACCTGGGGCGTGCTCGACCGGCTGCTCGAGGACAATCGCCTGCGCATCGACGGCATCAGCGCTACCAGTGCCGGCGCCATGAACGGCGCCATGCTGGTCTACGGCATGCTGCTCGACGGCCGCGACGGCGCGCGGGCGCTGCTGCGCGAGTTCTGGGAGCGTATCGCCGAATCCGGCCGCCACTCCATCTTTCAGCCCACCCTGCTCGACAGGTGGACGGGCAACCACAATCTCGACCATTCGCCGGCTTACCAGTTCTTCGACATGCTGACGCGCGTCATGTCGCCCTATCAGCTCAACCCCTCGGGCGCGCATCCCCTGCGGCCTCTGCTCGAGGAGCTGATCAATTTCGAGCGGCTGCGCCACGCCTCGTCGAGCATCAAGCTGCATGTCTGCACGACCAACGTGCGCACCGGAAAGATCCGGGTGTTCAAGCCGAAGGAGATCACCGTCGATACGCTGCTGGCCTCGGCCTGCCTGCCGCATCTCTTCCAGGCGGTGGAGATCGACGGCGAGCACTACTGGGACGGCGGCTTCATGGGCAACCCGGCCATGTTCCCGCTGATCTACAACTGCAAGGCTTCCGACATCATCCTGATCGAGATCAATCCGATCGTCATAGAGAACATCCCCGACAACGCGCGGGCGATCATCGACCGCATGAACACGATCAGCTTCAACGCCACGATGATGCGCGAGATGCGGGCCATCGCCCTGGTCACGCGCCTGCTCGAGCAGCACCGGCTGACCGGGCGCTCCAATCTACGCAGCATCTATTTCCACATGATCCACGCGGAGAAGGAGATGGCGCAGTACGGCGCGTCGTCGAAGATGAACCTGAGTCACGATTTCATCGAGCTGCTGTTTCAGCTCGGCCGTACCACCGCCGATACCTGGCTCGAGAACAATTTCCGCCAGATCGGTGTGAGCACGTCGATCGACCTGCAGAAGCTGTTTTTCTGATGCTGCCCACCGAGCGCACCATCGTCCCGCACTGCGTCCACGGCCAGGATCCGCTCACCGTGCCGCGCTCGACCATCGTGCGCGAGGCGGTTCAGCTGATGGCCAAACGACGCATCGGCGCCATCATGATCGTCGAGGACGACAAGCTGCTCGGCATCTTCACCGAGCGCGACGCCATGGTCCGCATCGTCGCCGAGAACCGCGATCCCGACGCGACGACACTGGGCGAGGTGATGACACCGGACCCGCAGACCGTCAAAGCCTCGGACTCGGTGGTTCTGGCCCTCGACCTGATGAGCAAACGCGGCTTCCGCCATCTCCCGGTGATGGAGGGCGGCAAGCTCTACGGTATCGTCTCGATCCGCGACCTCTACCGCAACGTCAAGGAGCAGATGGACGACGACATCCTGATGCTCGCAGAGACGTTGATTCAGGGTTAGTCGTCGGTTCCGGCAGGTTCGATCGATTCCGCCGCCGGGCTGCGCAGAAGCGCCTTGCGCGCTGCCCATTCCTCCCCCGGCGCCAGCTGCTCCAGGAATTGCGTCTCGCCGCCGGCCAGCATGGCGATCGGAATACCGTCGCGATAGAGCAGCCGGTTACCGGCGAGCGAGGCGAGCTTCGGTCCCGGCGTCAGGATGCCCTGCAGGTTGAGCGGATCGGCGCCCGAGACGGAGAGCAGCTTGCCGTCCGGCTCGCGGCGGCGCACCTCGCGCAGCATGCCGACGGCATCGGGCAGGGCGAACTGCTCGCCCGAGAAGCCGCTGACGAACCGCCCGCCGCGGATCTCGCCGCGGGCCTCGAGCGTGCGGTAGACCCGCAAGAGGTCGCGCCAGGGCGGCAGCCAGTTTGCTTCGCGCTCCAGCAGGCGCCAGAAGACTACGCCGTAGCGGCGCAGCAGGGCGCGGGCGATGTGCTCGACCGCCTCGTTGGGCTTGGCCGTGGGCGCGGGATGCCGGCGGCGGGCCAGTGCCCAGCGGCCCGCATCGTCCATGCCGAAGGGCGAGGGGCGGCGCCGGCGCCGCCCGCCGGCAAACGACTTGCGCCGGTCCTGCGGCACCAGCAGGGCGCGCAGGCCGCCGAAACTGTCGGAATTGATCAGGCCCAGCGCCACCAGCTCGGCCAGCGCCTCCTCGACCTGCGGCCGCAGCAGCCCCGTGCCGTCGACCAGCTCGTCGAAGAAGGAAGCACCGTGCTCGCGGATGAAATCGAGCACCGATTTTGCAGGCCTTGCCGGCTGGGGGTTTTCGTCGCTGGGGGCCTGCGAGGCCCAGAGGGCGGCGTGCTTGCGGGCCAGCAGGGTGATCGGCGTGCTGCGCACCGGTGCGTTGCCGCGCGAGGAGGCCGGCGGTGCGTCGCCCGGCTGTGTGGGACGTGGAGCGCGCGGCCGCAGGCGCGCCCAGGACACCCGGCCGGAGAGACAAAGATCGTCGAGCCAGGCCGGCTCGTAGCCCTTGAGCCGGGCCGGCAGCAGCTCGGCTTCCCAGGCGCCGGCCGGCGCCTCGTAACCTTCGAGCTGGGCGATCACGGGCTCGATGGCCTCCGGCCCCTCCATCCGCGTGTCGGCGGCGAGGCGCTGCCAGCTCAAGAGGAAGCGCAGGAAGTCCCTGGCCGCGACCGGCTCGATCTCGGCGCGCAGGCGCTTGACCGTGTAGCGGTGGATGCGCGCCAAGAGCCGGCGGTCGCACCATTCGTCGCCGGCCGCGCCGGGCGTGAAACGGCCGCGCATGGCAAAGCCTTCGGCCTGCAACGCCGCAAGGCCGGCGCCGACCTCCAGCCCGAGCGAACCGGCGAGAGATGTCTCGCCAACCGGTCCCAGACCTTCGAGGCGCCCGCGCAGGATTTCGACCAGCGCCACCTCGGCGGCCCACTCCTTCACATAGGCCGATGGCGCTTCGATCGCTGGCGTGAGCGTGGCGTCTGGCCAGAGGGCACGGAACTGCGGCAGCCGTTCGGCGCTGATCCACAGCCGGTTGTCGAGCTTCGCCACGCGCTTCTGGCCGGCGAGCTCGCGCAGCCAGCCGTTCCAGTCCTTGGCCTCGTCGTCGGTGAGGAAGCCGAGCCAGACCAGCGCATCGTGCAGCTCGTCGGCGCTGGTCGGGTCGGGCCAGGCTTCCTGGCGCACGCGAGCTATGGCCTCGGCGTCGAGCCGGCCGAGATCGGCGGCCGTCTCGGGCGAGAGCCAGCCGCGGCTCATCACTGCCTGGGTGCGGCGCTCCTCCAGCGGCGCGTCGTCGAGGAAGGCATAAGGCCGCGCCGACAGCACTTCGAGGGCGAGCGGCGAGGGGCCGGTGAGATCACGGGCGATCACCCGGATGTCGCCGGCTTCGAGGCCGCGCAACAGCCGCTCGAAGCCCGCCACGTCCATCGCCTCGGTCAGACAGTCCTTGATCGTCTGCCGGACCAGCGGATGATCGGGAATCTCGATGGGGCCACCCGGCAGATTCTCCGCGCAGGCCACCTGGTCGGGAAAGACGCTGGCCAGCAGGTCTTCCGAATCCATGCGGGCGAATTGCGGCGGCACCTTCTTACCGCCGCGGAAACGCGGCAGGGCCAGCGAGGCGCTGGCCACCCAGCGCCAGCGCGTCTGGAACATCGGCGCGTCGAGTAGCGCCTGGGTCAGCACGTCGCGGGCGCTGTTGGAATGGAGATAGCGCTTCACCTCTTCCAGGTCGAAGCTGTGCGCCTGGGTCAGCGACAGGACGATGTTGTCCTCGGTCGCCGCCGCCTGGAGCTCGAAGTTGAAGTTGCGGCAGAAGCGCTTACGCAGGGCCAGGCCCCAGGCGCGGTTGATCCGGCTGCCATAGGGCGAATGGATGACCAGCTGCATGCCGCCGGCCTCGTCGAAGAAACGCTCGAAGACCAGCGTGTCTCTGGTCGGCAGGACGCCCAGCGCCTGCTTGCCTATAGACAGGTACTCGACGATCTCCAGCGCCACGGCCGCACTGACGCCGACCTGATCGGTCAGCCACCGGCGGGCGTCTTCTCCCGACGGGTCGCGATCCAGGGAGTGCGCGATTTCCGCGCGCAGACGCGACACCGACACGGAAAGCTCGTCGCTGCGGCCCGGCGCCTCGCCCAGCCAGAACGGGATGCTCGGCGGCTGGCCGTGGGCGTCCTCGACCCGCACGGTGCCGCGCTCGACGCGCAGGATGCGGTAGGAGCGGTTGCCGAGCTGGAAGACGTCGCCGGCCATGCTCTCGACCGCGAAATCCTCGTTCACCGTGCCGATGAATGTGTTTTCCGGTTCCAGCGTCACCCGGTAGTCGGCGTTATCGGGAATGGCGCCGCCGGAGGTCAGCGCCGTCAGGCGCGCGCCCTTGCGGCCGCGCAGCTCCTTGTTGACCGCGTCATGGTGGATCAGCGCCCCGCGCCGCCCGCGCCGTGTGGTGAAGCCTTCGCCCAGCATGGTGACGATGGCGTCGAAATCGGCGCGCGGCAGATCGCGATAGGGCCAGGCGCGGCGGAAGCGGGCGAAGAGCGCGTCCTCGGTCCATTCCTGTGCCGCCACTTCGGCGACGATCTGCTGGGCCAGCAGATCGAGGGGCCGCTCGGGAATGAACAGGCGGTCCAGCTCGCCTCGCTGTACCGAGTCAATGAGCGCCGTGCATTCGACCAGCTCGTCGCGCGACAGCGGGAAAAGCCGGCCCTTGGGCGTGCCGCCGACCGAGTGACCGGAGCGTCCGACCCGTTGCAGGAAGGCGGCAATGGCCCGTGGTGAGCCAAGCTGGACGACGAGGTCGACATCGCCGATGTCGATACCCAGCTCCAGAGAGGCCGTGGCCACGAGCGCCTTGAGGTCGCCGCGCTTCAGCCGCTGCTCGGAATCGAAACGCTGCTCCTTGGACAGGCTGCCGTGATGCGTGGCGACATGTACCTCGCCGATTCGCTCGGAGATCTGGCGCGTAACGCGCTCGGCCATGCGGCGCGTGTTGACGAAGATCAGCGTCGTGCGGTGTGTCTCGACGAGCTGGGCGAGCTTGTCGTAGACCTCGGTCCACACCTCGTTCGACATCACCGCGTCCAAGGGCACGGAAGGTACCTCGATGGCTAGGTCACGCTTGCGGATATGGCCGGTGTCGACGATCCGGCACTCGGGCGCCGCTACGCTCTCCGCACCGGTGCCGACCAGGAAACGGGCAACGTCTGCGATGGGCTTTTGCGTGGCCGACAGGCCGATACGCAGAAGGCTTCTGCGTGGAGAATGGGCGCCGCACAGCGCCGCCAGCCGCTCCAGCGACAGGGCGAGATGGGCACCACGCTTGTTCGGTGCCACGGCGTGGATCTCATCGACGATGACGCTGCGCGTCGTCGCCAGCATGGCCCGGCCGCTCTCCGAGCCGAGCAGGATGTAGAGCGATTCCGGCGTGGTGACGACGATGTGCGGCGGGTTCTTGCGCATCCGGGCGCGCTCGCCCTGCGGCGTGTCGCCGGTGCGCACCCAGGCGCGAATCTCGACTTCGGGCAGGCCTTGCGCCTTCAACTGTTCGCGGATGCCGGCGAGCGGTGCCTCGAGATTGCGCTGAATGTCGTTCGACAGCGCCTTGAGCGGCGAGACGTAGACGACTTGAGTCTCGTTCTTCAAAGTGCCGGCCACACCCTCGCGCACCAGCCCGTCGATAGCGGCAAGAAACGCGGCGAGTGTTTTGCCTGAGCCGGTCGGGGCGGCGATCAGCGTATGTTGCCCAGCCTTGATCACCGGCCAGGCTTCAGCCTGCGCCGGTGTGGGCGCCGTGAAGGCGCCCCGGAACCATGTCGCGACAGCGGGATGAAACAGGGAGAGCGTCACCGGTGCCGATCCGTTGAGACAGCAATAGCGCACCGGCGACTCAGCCGGGAGGTGAGTCTGCCGCAATTCGGGCGCGGATTGAATACGGGATTGGCGGGTCTGTCAGCGCCGCAGGAACGGGCGCAGCAGGAAGCCGAGCAGGCC
>VGEI01000002.1 GCA_016869415.1 Alphaproteobacteria bacterium | reverse complement strand
GGCTGCGCTACGCCGATCGGCTTCGCCGGCCACGCTCCAACTAGCGCAACGGCCAACTCTGAACTAACATTCAACCTGGATCACTCGATGGGGGCCGATCAATCCCGGGCGCGGCAAGAGTTCTCTTATCGGCGGCGGCCTCTTTGGCGGAGCTGGGCCCTGCAGCGATTGTCCTGGCCGATTGCGGAGCGACAGCGAGGATGTTTCTTCCCGCAGCCTTGGCCTGGGCGGTGGTAATCGGATGACGGGCGCCGCTCGGCGGCCGCTGTAGCTTTCGTCAGCCCTTCGGCGGCGCCTGTGCCGGATGACCGGCCACCGCCGGATGGTCGAGGGTGCTCGGCCCCTTGGCCAGGGCACCGCCGGGCTCGCCCCAGCCGGTGACCGCGGGCCCGAAGAATTCGGCGTTCACCGCCACGAAGTTCCTGAAGCGCTCGGGGATGTCGTGGTCCTCGTAGATCGCGTCGACCGGGCAGACCGAGAGACAGAGCCCGCAATCGATGCACTCGGTCGGGTGGATGTACATCATCCGCCCGCCGATATAGATGCAGTCGACCGGGCAGGCCTTCATGCAGGCGCCGTCCTTGACGTCGATACAGGCGGCGGTGATGACGTAGCTCATCGGCCGGCGCCGCGCTCAGCGGCCTTTCCACACCGGCTTGCGCTTCTCCTGGAAGGCGCGCACACCCTCGAGCCCGTCCTCGGATTCGAGCGAGGCGACCAGGGCGGGCAGGCGCTGGCCTTGCGCCTCCACCGGCGAGAGGTGCTTGGTGCGCTTGACCACCTGCTTGATCGCCCGCACCGAGAGCGGCGCGCAGGCCAGGATGTCGGCCGTCCAGCGCTCGATCGCCTCGTCGAGTTTCGCCCGCGGCACCACCTCGTTGACGATGCCGAGCTTCGCCCATTCGGCGGCAGGGAGCCGCCGGGCGGTCAGCAGCACGCCCATCGCCAGCTTCTCCGGGATCATGCGTGACAAGAGGATCATGCCGCCGTCGAGCGGCAGGCGGCCGACCCTGGGCTCGGGCAGGCCCATCGTGGCTTCCTCGGCGGCGACGACGATGTCGCAGCCCAGCACCATTTCGAAGCCGCCGCCCAGCGCATGGCCGTTGACCCGGGCGATCACCGGCACGTCCAACGTGGTGCGCAGACTGAGGCCGCCGAAGCCGCCGGGCCGGTTATCGGCCCAGTAGGCGACGCCCTCCTTGCCTACGTCCTTGAGGTCGGCGCCGGCGCAGAAAGCGCGCTCGCCCGCACCGGTGAGCACGACGACGCGGATGTCGCTGCGTCTCTCGATCTCGTCCCAGATGCGGCGCATCTCCGCTTCCGTGGCGGTGTTGACGGCGTTGAGCGCCTCGGGCCGGTCGATGGTGACGCGCGCGATGTGCTCGGCGACGGTGAAATTGACGGTCACTGGACCACGCCTTCGCCCGCCAGTTTCTCGATGCGCGCGCCATCGTAGCCGAGCTCGGCCAGGATCTGCCGGGAGTGCTGCCCGAGGGCCGGCGGCGCGTGGCGCACCTCGAAGCCGCCGCCCGACATGTGAATAGGGGGGGCGAGCAGCCCGCCCACCACCATGCCGTTGGCCGCGGTCTGCTCGTCGGCGAGCGCCTCGGCCAGCGAGCGCACCGGCGCGCAGAGCAGATCCTGCTCTTCGAGTTTCGCGATCCAGTGCGCCGTCGTATTACGCGCGAAGTTCTGCCTGAAGATCGCCTGCAGCTCGTCGCGCGCCTTCATCTGGGCTGGAAGATCCTTGAGGTGCTCCTTCTTCGAGAGATCCTCGATGCCCAGTGCGGTACAGATGTCGCGCAAGGGGTTCTCCTTGAAGGCGCCGACGAGTACGAGCGCCCCGTCGGTGGTCTGGAAGACTCCCGAGAGCGGCATCGCCGCCCAGTTCAACTCCCTTTTCTTCTGCAGCCACATCGCCGCTTCTTGCATCTGCATGGACATCATCGAGTCGTAGAGCGAGACGTCGATGGCCTGGCCGCGGCCGGTCTTCTGGCGCTGGAGCAGGGCCAGCAGGATGCCCTGGACCAGGTGCATGCCGGCGCTGAAATCGGCAAGCGCGGTGGCGTAGATGGCCAGCGGGTGGTGCGGGTCGGCCTTGCGCGCCATGACGCCGCTCAGCGCCTGGGCGAGCACGTCCTGGCCGCCCTTGTGCACGTTGGGGCCGGTCGGCCCGAAGCCGGTACCCTGGGCATAGATGATCCGCGGATTCAGTTTCGTAAGATCGGCGTAGCCGAAGCCCATACGCTCCATCACGCCGGGGCGGAAATTGTTGACCACGACGTCGGCTTTCGCGACGAGATCGCGCACCACTTCCTTGCCGGCCTCGCCGCGCAGGTCGAGGGCGAGCGAGCGCTTGTTGCGGTTGAGGCTCTGGAACACCGGATTGTTCGCCCCTTCGCCGGCCACCGACCAGCGCGACAGGTCGCCGCTCTTCGGCTTCTCGATCTTGATCACGTCGGCGCCGAAATCGCCGAGGATCTGGGTGCAGCACGGCCCCAGCATCACCTGGGTGAAGTCGATGACGCGCACCCCCGTGAGCGGCTGGGCGGTTCCCGTCGAATCAGGCATTGGCGACTCTCTCTTCGGTGTTGCGCAGGGTGGCGTTGGCAGCGGGCCGGTCGCCCGGATCGGCACCTTGCGCCCGCAAACGCTTCTGCAATGTCGGCACGTCGACCTTGCGGACCAGGATGCCCTGGTCGACGGCCATGGCGGCGGCGAGGCCCGCCGCTTCGCCCATGGCCATGCAGGGCGGGATCTCGCGCGACAGGCGCTGGGCCGCCGTGTCCGCCGAATAGTGCCGGCCGGCGACGATCAGCTGCTCGACCTCGCGCGGCAGCAGGGCGCGGTAAGGCGTGTAGTAGTCGCGCCCGCGCGCCACCGAATCCTGGAAATGGACGCGGTCGGCCACGTCCTCCTTGCTGACGATGTACTCGCCCTCGAGCAGCCGCGTCTGGCGGATGCCGGTCTGCGGGGCGAGATCGAGCAAGAAGCAGTTCTTGAAGCCGGGCAGGTTGGCGCGCACGTACTCGATCAGCGCGTCGATGCGCCGCCGGCCCTCGAACTCGGCGCCGGTCAGGTCTTCGACCTTGAGCCCGTCGAGGCCGGTCATGTGCGGGCAGTTGCACCAGACGATGCCGGGTAGGGGCGTCTTCAGCCACCACTTGTCCCAGGAGCCGCCGATGACGCGCTTGGCCTGACGGTCGATGGCGGCGAAGGCCTCCGGCTGCTCGTACTCGAAGCGCTCGGCCTCGGCCTCGTCGACGCCGCCCAAGCGGAACACCGTGGTGACGATGTAGTTGCCGTGGAAGAATTTGGCGCCGGCCGAGGCGCCGACGTCGAGATCGCCCGTCGCGTCGACCACGATATCGCCGAGAATGGCCTCGCGTCCGCCCTTGCTCTCGCAAACCACACCCTTGATGCGGTTGCCGTCCATGATGGCGCGCGAGAACCAGGAGTGCAGGCGCAGATTGACCTTGGTCTCGCGCACCGCGTCGTCGGAGACACGCTTCCAGCCGTCGGGATCGAAGGCGGCGGCGTAGACGATGGGCTGCGGCCGCTGCTTCGAGGTGAAGTCGAAGGCGCCCCAGCGCGACCATTTCTTCCACATCGCCATGTCGGAGCGGCGGTCCTCCTCCGGCGGGTAGACGACGAGGCCCAGCCGGTCCATGCGCTCGATGAATTCCTGAGCGATGCCTTTGACCGAGATTTCCTGGCCGTTGCACATGTCGTCGAGGACCAGGACCATGCCGCCCGAGGCGAGGCCGCCGAGATAGGGATAGCGCTCGACCAGCGTGACGCTGGCCCCGGCGCGCGCCGCCGAGAGTGCCGCCGCCAGCCCCGCCGGCCCGCCGCCGACCACGACCACGTCGCTCCTGGCGACAACACGGGCGGAGCCGCCCGGCTCGTTGAGAATGTCGTTCAATTCACGCTCCTGTCAGTGCACGGCCTGCGGTTCCCACTTCACCACCAGCCGCTCGATCAGGCTGATGACGAAGAAGAACGTGACCGAGAAGCTCGCGCCGACGATTACCGTGGCGTAGAGCATCGGCGAGTCGAACTTGTAGGTGGCTTCGATGATCAGGGCACCGATGCCCTGCGTCGTGCCTATCCACTCGGCGACGATGGCGCCGATGACCGAGGTGCTGGCGGCGATCTTCAGCGCCGAGAACAGGTAGGGCAGCGAGTTGTAGACGCGCAGCTTCCAGAAGATCTCGCGGTCGCTGGCCGAGAGCACGCGCATAAGCTCAAGCGTCTGCGGATTCACCGCCGAGAGGCCGCGCGTCATGTTGACCAGGGTGGGGAAGAAGCAGATCAGCGCGGCGATGGCGATCTTGGGCTCCATGCCGTTGCCCATCAGCAGGACGAGGATCGGCGCCTTGGCCACCACCGGGATGGTGTTGATCAGTACGACGATGGGGAAGAAGGCTTCCTCGACCGTCTTGTTGTGGACGAAGGCCGTGGCCAGCGCGATGGCAGAGAGGTTGCCGATGGCGAAGCCGAGCAGGGCTTCCAGCGCCGTCGGCGCCAGGTTCTGCATCAGGATGCCGAAGCGGTCGACCAGGGTATAGGCGACCGCAACGGGAGAGGGCGCGATGAAGGGCCTGATGCCGAAATAGACGACGACCGCCTGCCACAGGCCGAGGAGCAGCAGGGCGGCGGCCAGCGGCAGCAGCCGGCGCCGCCACATCAGCCGGTTCTTGCGCGCCTGGAACTTCGCCTCGGCCTCGCTGTCGGCGACAAAAGCGGTGGGGCGCTGCAGGGCGGAGGAGGGTGTCGCCATCAGCAGGTCTCCAGCACGGCGCGCAGATGCGCCACCAGCTTCACGAATTCGGGTGTCTCGCGCAGCGCCAGGCGGCGCGGATAGGGCAGGTTGACCGGCACGATCTCGCGCACGCGCCCCGGGTTGGCGGCGAGCATCAGCACCTTCTGCCCGAGGAAGGCCGCCTCGTAGAGGCTGTGGGTGACGAAAAGGATGGTGGTGCGCGTCTGCTCCCAGACCCGCAGCAGTTCCTCGTTCAGCCGGTCGCGGGTGATCTCGTCGAGCGCGCCGAAGGGCTCGTCCATCAGCAGCAGGCGCGGCCTTGTCACCAGCGCCCGGGCGATGGCCACGCGCTGGCGCATGCCGCCCGAGAGCTCGTGCGGATAGGCGTTCTCCCAGCCCTTGAGCCCGACCAGCTCGATGAGCTCGCGCGGGCTGGCGGCGTGGCCGGCGATCGAGGCGCCGCCGCCGACCTCGAGCGGCAGCTCGACATTGGCCAGCACGCTGCGCCAGGCCATCAGGGCCGCGTCCTGGAAGACGAAGCCGATCTCGCGCTTGCTGCGCGCCTCCTGCGGGCTGCGCCCGAGCACGCGCAAGGAACCCTTGCTCGGCTCGATCAGGTCGGCGACGACCCGCAGCAGCGTCGATTTGCCGCAGCCCGACGGCCCGAGCATGGTGAGGAAGGCGCCATCCTCGACGTCGAGCGACAGTTCGTGGAGGGCAGTAACCGTGCCGCGTTCCGTGGTGAAATGGACGTCGACACGGTCGCAGGCAACGGCAAGCGCGGTCATACGATTCTCCTGGTCGTCACCCCGGCGAAAGCCGGGGTCCAGTTTGCTTCTTTAGTCTGGATGCCGGCCTTCGCCGGCATGACGACGGATAGTCGGGTGCAGCAACGCATCGGCGACGAAGATCAGATCTTCGGCCGCGCGTCCTTGGTGGCGTTGAGGATCTCCATCGTGGCGACGCTCTCGAGCTTGGGCGCGCCGGCGCGGAATTCCTTGAGGTCGTCGTAGAGCTTGATCTGGCTCTCCCAAACGGCCATGTCCATCTGGCCCCAGCCGTTCTTCTTGGTGGCGTCATTGAAGACGTAAGCCAGCATGACATCGACCGCGGCAAGCTCGTCCTTCTCCACCAGGTTCGGGTACTCGCGGATCAGCAGCTTCACCGCTTCCTGCTTGTTGCTCTTCACGAATTCCCAGCCCTTGGCGCAGCCGCGGATGAAGCCGGCGAGCGTCTCGCCCTGCTTCGCGATGGTCTCGGCCGTGGCGTAGTAGGGCAGAGCGTAGAGCTGCACGCCGTTGTCCCACAGGCGCAGATCCTTGTGGCGCTGGTCGCCCATCACGTTGAGCGCCGTGGTGTTGGTCTGCCAGCCGGTGATGACGTCGACCTGGCCGGTCATCAGCGGCGTCATGTCGGCGCCGATGACCACCACGGTGACCTTCGATTCGTCGACGTTGTTTTTCTTGAGCAGGGCGCTGAGCAGGATGCGCGCCGTCCCTTGCGTGCCCACCTTCTTGCCGACCAGATCCTGCACCGAGTTGACCGGGTTCTTCTTCAGCGAGAAGTAGCTGAACGGATGCTCCTGCGCGCCGGTGGCGAAGCACTTGATCGGGATGCCCTGGGACACCGCATGCATGATCGACGGGCTGGAGGAGACCTGGCCGATCTCGTAGCGCCCGGAGGCGACGACGGCGACGCCGTCGATGTTCGGGCCGCCGGCCTGGATCTGGACGTTGACGCCTTCCTTGGCGAAGAAGCCCATATGCTTGGCCACGACCTCGCCGATCTGGTTGCCGCCCAGAATCCAGCCGAGCTGCATGTTGATGGTGCGCGGCTGCGCCTCGGCGATCGAGATGATGCGCGGCGCGAAGCCCAGCGCGCCCATGGCGGCCATCCCTTTGAGGACGCTGCGGCGGTTCCCATCCGGCTTGGTGGTGAGGCTCATGATTCCGTTCTCCCTATGGCGATCGGCCACAACGGCCGATTCTTCTCCGTTATCCGGGGCAAAGTCTGGGCCGGCGGAGTGGCCGCGAAAAGAAGAGATTTTCGTCCAAGGCGATGCCAAAATGGCATCGCTCAAGTAGTCCTGAGATAGCCAATGGTGGAGTGCTCTGAATTCATTTCCCTCTCCGCCCTAGGGGGCGGAGAGGGTAGGGAGAGGTGGGGGATGGCCGTTCGTGCACAAACTCACCGAGCAAGGAGGCTACGCGCAGACCAGACCGACGCCGAGCGCAGCCTTTGGCGCGCGCTGCGTGATCTGAATTTGCCGTGCAAGGTACGACGGCAGCATCCAATCGGGCGGTACATCGCTGATTTTGCGGTTCCAGCCCGTAATCTAGTGATTGAGATCGATGGCAGTCAGCACGCCGCGGCGGCCGATGTCGACGCTCTGAGAACCCGCGAACTTGAGGAGCGCGGCTATCGCGTCCTGCGCTTCTGGAACAACGATGTGCTCGGCAATCTGGATGGCACCCTGCAGGTAATCGAAGCGGCTGCGAAAGCGCCCTCACCTCACCCCAACCCTCTCCGTCCCCAGAGGCGGAGAGGGAGAAATGCCTGAGGAGTTTCCATGCACGCCCATGTCCTGCGTTATCTCGAGGAGGTCGTCCGCCGCGGCTCGATCCGCAAGGCGGCCGAGGCGCTGCACGTCGCCTCCTCGGCGGTCAACCGGCAGATCCTCAAGCTGGAAGCCTCGCTCGGCGCGCCGCTGTTCGAGCGCCGCGCCGGCGGCGTGCGCCTGACGCCGGCCGGCGAGATCCTGACGCGGCACGCACGCGAGACGCTTTACGGCTTCGCCCGGGCCCGCGCCTCGATCGACGACCTCAAAGGGCTGAAGACCGGCCACGTCAAGATCGTGGCGCTCGACTCGCTGATGGTCGATTTCCTGCCGGCGGCGCTGGAGGAGTTCCACCGCCTCTATCCCGGCGTCAGCTTCACGGTGATGGCTGCGGGCCCGTCCGATGTCGGCGAGGAGGTGGTGTCGGGCGAGGCCGATATCGGCCTGTCCTTCGTCCTCGGCAACATGGACCACCTGACGGTGATCGCCAGGATTCCCACGGCCATGCACGCCATCGTCGCCTCCGGGCATCCGCTGGCCCGCCGCCGCGTCGTGCGCCTGGTCGACTGCGTCCGCTACCCGCTGGCCCTGGTCCATGACACGCTGCCGCTGACCCCGCTGCTCGAGGGCGAGTTCGTGCGGGCCGGCGCCGAGCCGGCGGCGCTGCTGCGCTCCAACTCGATGGAGCTCCTGCGCCAGGCGGTGAAGTCGGGCATGTGCGTCGCCTTCTTCACCCGGCTCGGCTTCGCACACGAGATCGAGAAGCGCGAGGTCGTGGCCGTCCCGCTGGCCGAGACACGCCTCTCGGGCATTCCGCTCGCTGTCATCGTACCGGCCCGCCGCCGGCTCAGCGTCGCGGCCACCGCGGTTGCCGATCATCTCGGCCGCCGGCTGCAGCTTCTGGCAAAGCCCGGCGCCGGCCCGGCGGCGCGTACCCCGCGCCGGCGCCGCGCGCCGTGATCGTAGTCGACAACCGCAGAACGCCTCGGTACAGGCTTATCCTGCGCGCATCCCCTCACCCGATCGCTTCGCGATCACCCTCTCCCAGCGGGAGAGGGTTGGCAGTGCGCGGCTTCGCTTTACCTCTCCCTCGGGGAGAGGTCGCGAGCGGCAGCGAGCGGGTGAGGGGGCTGTGGGCGGCACCCGGTTGTGCGGCGTATGATGTGCACGGGATGCATCGGCGCAGGCACGGCGAGATTGCATGAGAGGCAAGCCGATGAAGAAGCGCAGTTCCAAGCGCCTTACGGCGAAGCAGACGGCTGAGCTCCGGGCATTGGCGGCACGGCCGGAATCCGCCGTCGATACGCGTGATATCCCGGAAGTTCGTAACTGGTCAGAGGCGAAGCGGGGAGTGTTTTCGTGTCGCCGTATATCGTGATCCTGGTCACCGGTACCGCCGGCAAGACGGGCCGCGCCGTGGTCGAGGCGCTGGCGAGGTGCGGCGCCGCGGTGGCGGCGTTCGTCCATCGCGAGGCGCTTGTCGCACCGCTCAAGGTGTTCGGCGTGCAGCGCGTCCATGTCGGCCGCCTCGACGATCCATCGGCCCTGGTAGCGGCGATGGACGGGGTCGCCGCGATCTATCACCTGGCACCCAATGTCAGCCCCGACGAGTTTCGCTTCGGCAGCACAGTCGCGGCGGCGGCGCGCCAGGCGGGCGTGGCGCGGCTGGTCTTCCACTCGGTGCTGCTGCCGCGCATCGAGGCGATGCCGCATCACTGGGAGAAGGCGCGGGTCGAGGACATGCTCGCCGCCTCGGGCCTGCAGGTCACCGTGCTGCAGCCTACGGCCTACATGCAGAACCTGCAGCCGGCCTGGCCGGCCATCGTGAAGCAGGGCGTCTACCGCGTGCCGTACTCGGTCGAGGCGCGGATCAGCCTCGTCGATCTCGACGACGTCGCGGCGGCGGCCGCGAAGGTTCTTACCGACCCCGGCCATGAGGGCGCCACCTACGAGCTCGTCGGCACGAAGCCGCTTAGCCAGATCGAGGTCGCCGAGACGTTAAGCCGGGCGCTCGGCCGCCCCGTGCGGGCGGAAAGCGAGCCTGTCGCGGCCTGGGAGGCGCGGGCCCGTGCCACAGGCATGGGCGACTATCAACGGGACACGCTGGCCAAGATGTTCCGCTACTACGACCGGCACGGGCTGTCAGGCGATCCGGCCATGCTGCGGCGTCTGCTCGGGCGTGAGCCGACAACGTTGGGCGAGTTCAGCCGGCGGATCGTCAGGGCCTGACATCGCCAGTCAGGAACCACACCGGCGCCAGCGGCAGGCGCTGGCGCGCCTCGGCGTCGAGCTTCGGGTAGTGCCGGGCCCATAGCTCGATCAGCCGCGGCAGGTCGACAAGCGTCAGCCGCCGGCGCGACTGCAGGCGGGCGAAGGTATCGGCCTCGTCGGTGAAGCCGCCGGAAGCGACCAGCATCCCGGCCTCTTCCTCATTCACCGTGGCGATGAAGGCGCGCAGCGCGTCGGAGCGCACCTTCGTCGTGCCGCTCTTGACCTGCACCTTGAGCCGGCCGCCGGTGGCACCCAGCAGATCGCGGAAGGCAGTGATGTCGACGCCGCCGTCGGGTCCGGGGGGCGCCTCCCATGGCACGTACCAGTCCATCGCCCGCAGCAGATCGGCGACGAGATGCTGAAACCCGTAGGCGTCCATGAGCCCGACATGGCGCTCGATCTCTGCCCAGGCGGTGCCGCGCGCCGTGTCGATGGCGCGCTCCCCGCTGGTGGGCGCTTCGGTCACCGGGGGCGCCGGTGTTTCGTCCTGCGACATCCGCTCCTGCGCCCGGCTCCTGTTGCGGATCTGCCGGGCGCGGCTGAAGAACTGCGCCGGGTCACGAAACTCCTTCAGGGCTGCGCGGCCGGCCGGGGTGACCGTCCAGCGCCCGCGCTGCTTGCTCAGCCAGCCGGCGGCAACGCAGCAGGCCGAGGCGTAACCCAGACGGGCCTCGAAGCGCGGAACACCGGTCGACTCATAGCGGCGAGTCTCGTTGGGCGTCAGCCGGACCGCGCCGGCCAGCCGCGCAAGAGCCTCCGCCAATAGCAGGCCCTCGCGATGTGGCTGCAGAATCCTGAAGAGGTGATGCAGCAGTTCGCCGACGCGCTCGTTCGGCATGTCAGATCGTTTCATGGCCGTCGCCCTTACAGACAATGCGTCTGCAAGAAATGGGGCGCCGGCGCTCCACCGACAAGGGGTCAAAACGTCTATAGACATTTCGACTTTTTAAGTCTCGGGCCGGACGGCCGAATTTGGCCTCACCGGCCGTTTATCCACAGTGGCGAAGCGCGGTAAACCGGCGCTCCGGGGCCTCAGAACCGGACGATGACCACCGTGCGGTCGTCGGCCCGGATGCGTCCGATGGTGCCCTTGACCGAGGGGTAACGGTCGATCTTCTCCGGGTCGAGGCGCTCGACCTCGTCGAAGGCGGCTTCCCAGGCGGCGATGTCGGGTGTCACGCCCGGCTTGAAGTAGCCGTCGGTGAACAGCTCGATGGAGCGGATCGAGGCCAGGGGCCGGTCGACGATGCGGACGAGCGGATGCGCGACGTCGAAGCCGTCGAGAACCGCATAGCTGAGCGGGCTGTCGGTGTTGTTCTGGAAGCGGGTCTGACCGGTCATCACGCCGCCATCGAGTAGCAGGCGGATATCGGCCTCCGGCGCCATCGGAAAACGGGCACGCGAACGCTCGAGGGCGCGGGCGTACAGGGTGCGGAGCGCTGCTTCGTCGATCCACGGTTTGAGGTCAGGGTGAAGGCGGGCCGCACCGTGCCAGACGCAAGCCCGGCCGATGCGGCGCTTGTCGTCCGGCGTGCCGCCGGCCTCGCCGACCAGCCGGTAGGCCTCCTGCCGCAGGCTCGAGGTCACCAGGTCGAGCCCGGTGTCGTTGATCCAGACCTCCTCGCCGTTGAGCCGCAGGCCGCTGTCGCCGATGAGCACGAAGCGCAGCCTGTCGCCGCAATGGGCGGCAAGTGCGAGCGTGGCGCCGAAGCGCCGCGCCGGATCGGCGCGGGCGATCTCGAGAACGTCGTGGCGCTCGTAGGCGGCGCGGATGGCTGCCGCCGCCGCCTCGGCGAGGCGAACCGGGTCGACGGCCTCGCCGGCCGCCAGCAGGAAAGCCGACACCGCCTTCTGCACCGCGCGGCTGGAAATCCGGCCTGCCAGCTTGCCGTCGTAACGATGGCCGGTGCGGTCCGTGACGCCGTCGATGACCGCGTAGCCGCGGCCGGGCAGGACCAGGAATTGGTCCTCGTTGGCTTCGGGATCGTCGAGATTCTTGCCTTCGCTGAAGGCTTCGATGTGCATGCAGATACATTGCAGATTTGCCACGGACGTTCCACTATAGGCAGACAAAGGTAGTGCGTTAACGCACGCCACGAACGACGGGAGAGGAACGATGAGCACACTGACCCGGGTTTCCGCGATTCTTGCCGGTGCCGCGATGGGCCTGGCGCTGGCCGTTCCGGCCGAGGCGCAGCAGCGGGTCAGCGTCTACACGGCGCACACCGCGAATATCGTCGAGCGGCTGCTGCCTGAGTTCGAGAAGGCGACCGGCATAAAGGCCGACGTGGTCAAGGCCGGCTCGGGCGACATCATCAACCGGGTGCGCGCCGAGCAGGCCAGCCCCAAGGCCGACGTCATCTGGAGCATCGGCGCCGAGCTGCTCGAGGCCAACGCCAACCTGCTCGAGCCCTATCAGCCGAAGGACGCCGCGATGATCGCGGACGCCTTCAAGACCACCGGTGCCTGGCTGCCCTACACCGGCATCCTCAACGTCTTCGTCATCAACACGCGCAAGCTGAAGCCCGAGGAGTATCCGAAAACCTGGATGGATCTGGCGCAGCCGCGTTTCCGCGGCCAGATCTCGGCCGCCGATGCCGACAAGTCCGGCTCGGCCTACATGCAGCTCAACACCTTCCTGACCATCTACGGCGACAACGCCGCCGGCTGGGACAGGTTCAAGACCGTGTTCCGCAACATGAACATCTCCGCCAGCTCCGGTGCTGTGCCGCGCTTCGTCAACGACGGCGAGGCGAGTGTCGGCATCACGCTGGAGGACAACGCCTATCTCTTCCTCAAGAACGGCGGGCCGGTGGCCATCGTCTATCCCGAGGACGGCACCTCGGTGATCGCCGACGGCATGGCCCTGGTGCGGCGCGCACCCAATCCCGCCGCGGGCAAGGCCTTCATCGACTGGGCGCTGAGCGCGCCGACGCAGGAGCTGGTGGTCCAGGAGCTCGGCCGCCGCCCGATCCGCAAGGACGCCAAGCCGCCGGGGGCCCTCAAGCCGCTGGAGCAGATCAAGCTGGTCAACTACGACATCAAGAACGCGGCCAACAAGCGCAAAGAGTACATCGACAAGTGGAACGACCTGCTGCAGTCGCGTTGAGCTGCGCCCGGTAAAGCGCGGCCGAGCCATGGGGAGCCGGTGGCCCGCCTAGACATCCAGAACATCCGGAAGAGCTACCCCGGAGTCACGGCTCTCGACGACATCTCGCTGGCGATCAAGTCCGGCGAGTTCTTCACGTTGCTCGGTCCCTCGGGCTGCGGCAAGACGACGCTGCTGCGCACCGTCGCCGGCTTCAACAGCCACGACAGCGGCGAGATCCTGGTCGACGGCGGGCGCATCGACAACGTGCCGGCGCATCGGCGCAACATCGGCATGGTCTACCAGGACTACGCCGTCTTTCCCCATATGTCGGTCGAGGACAATGTCGGCTTCGGCCTGGTGACGCGCAAGACGCCGAAGGCCGAGATCGCCGAGCGTGTCGCCCGCGCGCTCGCCCTGGTGCAGTTGGGCGGCCTGGAGGCGCGGCTGCCGTACGAGCTCTCGGGCGGGCAGCAGCAGCGTGTCGCCCTGGCGCGGGCCATGGTCATCAACCCGCGGATCCTGCTGATGGACGAGCCGCTGTCCAATCTCGACGCCAAACTGCGGGTGGGCCTGCGCGACGAGATCCGCGACCTGCAGCGCTCGCTAGGCATCACCACGCTCTACGTCACCCATGACCAGGAGGAAGCGCTGGTCATCTCGGACCGCATCTGCATCATGGAGCGCGGCCGCGTGCACCAGGTGGGCTCGCCGCATGACGTCTACGCCAGGCCGGCGACCCTGTTCGTCGCCTCCTTCGTCGGGGCGATGAACGTCTTCCGCGATATCGCCGTGGGCCCGGGTGGCGAGGTGCGGCTGGGAAGTGCCGCCGTCGCTCTGGCCGGCCTGGCGGGGCGCTCGCGGGTGACGCTGTCGATCCGGCCCGAGGATGTGACTATCGGTGGTTCGCCGGCCGGCGAGGGACCGGCCCTGCGCCTGGAGGCCACGCTGCGCAAGGTCACCTACGCCGGACGCGACGCGCTCTATCGCGTGGAAGGCAGCGGTTTCGCGCCGCTCCTTGTCCACCTCTATCGCCCCGACACGGCGCGGCTCGCCGAGGTCGATACGAGGCTGACCGTCACCCTGCCGGTGCGCTGCCTGCACGCCTTCGACGCCACGGACGAGCGGCGCATCGATTTGCGGCCATGAAGAACGCCAGGGTCGACGTCTGGACGCTGGTGCTGGCCGTCTCGGTCGGCGTCATCGGCGTCCTGCTGGTGTGGCCGCTGACCAGCATTTTCGCCGCCAGTGTCATCGACAACCGGACGGGAGACCTGACTCTCGACAACTACGTCCGCGTGCTGACCCGGCCGTTCTTCCAGACGGCGATGCTCAACAGCCTCATCGTGGGTGTGGGCGGCATGCTGGGGGCGCTGCTTCTCGGCATTCCGCTGGCCGTGCTGACCACGCGCTACGTCATCGCCGGAAGGCAGTTCCTCTCGACCCTGGCGGTGCTCGCCCTGGTCTCGCCGCCGTTCATCGGTGCCTATGCCTGGATCATGATGCTGGGGCGTAACGGCTTCATACGGCTGGGGCTGGAATCGATCGGCATCGAGGTCCCGTCGATCTACGGCTTCTTCGGCATCATTCTGGTCTTCAGCCTCAAATTCTATCCCTTCGTCTTCCTGCTCACCGCCAGCAGCCTCGGCACCATCAACCCGTCGATCGAGGAGGCGGCGGAGGGGCTGGGGGCGCGCCCGTGGCGGCGCCTGTTCCAGATCACCTTGCCGCTGGTCTTTCCGGCGATCAGTGCGGCAGCGCTGCTCACCTTCGTGCTGTCGATCGCCGATTTCGGCACGCCCTCCATCGTCGGCGGGAATGTGCGTGTGCTCGCCACCACGGCCTACAATCTGTTCAACAGCGAGATGGGCGGCAATCCGGGCCTCGCCTCGGCCACCAGCGTCGTGCTCATCGCCATGTCGCTGGTCGTCGTCGCCCTGCAGCGTTACGCCGTGCGGCGGCGCAACGTCGCCGGCGCGCTGATCCGCCGCCCGGTGCCGCGCCGGCTCGGCCGCCTCGCCTCGGTCGTGGCGCATGTTGTCTGCTACAGCATCGTGCTGGTGAGCTCGCTGCCCTCGCTGGTCGTCATCTACATGTCGTTCCGCAAGACCAGCGGACCGGTGTTCCAGCCGGGGCTCTCCCTCGACAGCTACGCCAAGATCATCCGCGAGGTGCCACACGTCATCGGCAACAGCGCCACCTATTCTTTCATCGCCGTGGCGCTGATCGTCATCGTCGGCACGGGCATCGGCTACCTGCTGGCGCGGCGCGAGACGGTTCTCACCGGTGCCCTCGACGGCGCCTTCGTCATTCCCTTCGTCATGCCCGGCGTAGTGCTGGGGCTGGCTTACGTCGTTACCTTCAACGTGCCGCCGCTCGAGCTCACCGGCACGGCCACCATCATCGTGCTGATGCTGTTCATCCGGCGGCTGCCCTACACCGTGCGCTCAAGCGTCTCCATCCTCAAGCAGATCAAGGGCAGCCTGGAGGAGGCGGCGATCTCGCTCGGCGCGGGACCGGCCCAGGCCTTCCTCAAGATCACCCTGCCGCTGATGCTGCCGGGCATCGTGGCCGGCGGCCTGATGAGCTTCATCACCGCGATCAACGAGCTGTCGAGCTCGCTCATCCTCTATGTCGGCCGCACCATGACCATGCCGGTGCGCATTTACCTCTCGGTGCTTGACGGCGAGTTCGGCACGGCGGCGGCGCTGGCCACCATTCTCCTCTTCGCCTCGGGGCTGGCGGTCTATCTCATCTTCCGGGTCTCGGGGCGCAACGAGAGCGCCTTCGTCTGACGGCAGCGCCGGCGGCGGGCGTGACCCGGGCCGGCCGGCCGGCTAGACTGGGCTTGCGCCCAATAACGACGGAGGACGGCTATGAAATACGTCATGCTCGGCACGCTTGGCGCCGGCTCGATGAAGAAGCAGGAAAGCCGCACGGCCAACGCCCGCGCCAAGCTGCGCGAGCTCGGCATGAAGCTTGAGAGCGTCTACTACACGCAAGGCCAGTTCGACTTCGTCGACGTCGTCGACGCGCCGAACCCCGAGGCGATGCTCGCCTTCTCCGTCTGGTACTCCGAGCAGGGCTTCGGCAAGCTCACCTCGCTGCCCGCCTTCGACGAGCGCACCATGGTCAAGGCGCTGTCGCGCGGCGGCATTCGCGGCAAGAAGAAGCGTTGACCGAAGCGACGGCGGCCCGCTAGAGCGCCCCTGTCTTATTAGAGGGATTGGGCCGCCGCCAGCACCTCGTCGACATGGCCGGGGACTTTGACGCCGCGCCAGACGCGGCGGATGACCCCGTCCTTGTCGATGAGGAAGGTGGCGCGGTCCATGCCCATGTATTTGCGGCCGTAGAGACTCTTCTCGATCCACACGCCGTAAGCTTTGGCGGCCTTGAGCTCGGTGTCGGCCGCGAGCTGGAATTTGAGACCGTACTTGCCGCGGAACCTGGCGTGGCTCGCCTCCTTGTCCTTCGACACGCCGACGATCTCGGCCTTGAGCTTAGAGAAATCCGGCAGGGCGTCGTTGAAGCCGCAGGCTTCCTTGGTGCAGCCCGGCGTGTCGTCACGCGGGTAGAAATAGACGACCACCAGGCTGCCGCGCAGGGCCTTGAGCGAGATGCGGCCCGTACCGTCTGTGGGCAGGTCGAAATCGGGCGCGGCGCTGCCTTCCCTGGGGCCTTTCACGGGTCTCGGTGCCGCCTTCTTCGCGGCAGGCTTGCTCGATTTCCTGGCTTTCTTAGCGGCCATCCTGGGTCCCCTGCTCGATCAGCGTCTTGAATAACTCGTGCGCGCGGGCGGTGCGCCCGCGGATTGTCGCCTCCAGATCGGCGAAGTCAACCGCGCTGGCGGCGCGGGCCAGGGCTCGTTTGAGCCCTTCGGGCGCCTCGCCCGGATCGAAATCGCCCGCCAGGGTCAGGCGGATCAGGCCCTGCACCGTCTGGCTGATGTCGAGCGCCTGGCGCAGGTCGCGCCCCGCATCGGCCGGCAGGACACCGGCCGCGACGGCGTTGTCCAATGCCTGCGCGGTGTTGGTCGTCAGGATCCCGGGATGCTGGTGCGCATGGCGGAGTTGCAGGTACTGCACCAGGAACTCGATATCGACCAGCCCGCCGCGCCAGTGCTTGATGTCCCAGGGCTGCTTGGCGGCGTGTTCGCGGGCCATGCGCTCGCGCATCTCGGCGACGTCGCGCGCCAGCTTGGCGCCGTCGCGCGTCTTCACCAGAACCTCGTGGATCGCGGCAGTGATCCTTTTCTGCAGCGCCGGCGGTCCGGTCAGCGGCCGGGCGCGGGTGAGGGCCTGATGCTCCCAGGTCCAGGCCTCGTTGTGCTGATACTTGACGAAACCGTCGAGATTGGTGGCGATCGGGCCCTTGCTGCCTGAAGGCCGCAGGCGCAGGTCGATCTCGTAAAGCGTGCCTTCTCCAGTCGGCGCGGTGACGGCGTTGATCAGGCGCTGCGCCAGACGCTGGTAGTAGAGGCCGACCGGCAGGGGTTTGGCGCCGTCCGACTGCTCGACCTTCTCCGGCGCGTCCCACAGCAGGATGAGGTCGAGGTCGGAGGTCACCGTCATCTCGCGCCCGCCCAGTTTGCCGAAGGCGGCGATGGCCATGGCGCCGCCGGGAACCTTGCCGTGCTGGCGCGCGAACTCGGCTTCGACAGCGGGCTGCAGCGCCGCGATGCAGGCTTCGGCGATGTCGGCCAGGGCGGCGCCGGCCGCAGAAGCCGGCAGAACGCCGCGCAGCATCTGCACGCCGATCTGGAACTCGCGCTCGCCCTTCCAGCGCCGCAGGACATCGAGCGTGTCCTGGAAGTCGCGGGCCTGCGTCAGGCCGCGGTTGAGATCGCTGCCGAGGGTGGCCCGGTCCGGCGGCGGCGCCAGGAACTGGGAGCCCAGCACACTGTCGAGCAGGTGAGGGTGACGGCTCAGGAGGTCGGCGAGCCGGGGTGCCCCACCCATGATTTCGGCCACCAGCTGCAGCAATGCCGGGTTGGCGTGGAACAGCGAAAACAGCTGAACCCCGGCGGGGAGCTGCGAGAGGAATCCGTCGAAGCGGACAAAGGCCGTATCCGGCTGAGCCGTGCGTGCGAGCGCTTCCAGCAGCACCGGCATCAGCTCGGTCAGCAGCTCACGGGCCCGCACGCTACGCATCGCCCGATAGCGGCCGTGGTGCCAGCCGCGGACTGTTGCCGCCACCATCTTCATGTCGCGAAAGCCGAGTTTCGAAAGGGTCTCCAGTGTCGCCGGATCGTCTTCGGTCCCGGTAAAGACCAGGCTGCCCTGGCTGCCCAGGTTCGGCGCTTCCTCGAAGAGCCTGGCGTAGTGCTTCTCGACCTGCGTCAGGTGGTGGAGCAGCTCGGCGCTGAACTCGGCTACGCTCTCATACCCAAGGAACGTGGCGAAGGCCGGAAGCCCGGCTTCGCCGGGCAGCGCATGGGTCTGCTGATCATTGACCATCTGCAGCCGGTGCTCGACCTTGCGGAGGAAACGATAGGCCTCGATCAGTGCTGCGGCGGTCTCCGGCTTGACATGGCCGGCGTCGCGCAACGCCTCGATCGCCGGGCAGGTTTGGATCTGGCGGAGCTCCGGTGAGCGCCCGCCCCAGATGAGCTGCTGCGTCTGGGCGAAGAACTCGATCTCGCGGATGCCGCCGCGCCCGAGCTTGATGTTATGTCCGGCCAGCGCCACCGTGCCGCCGCCGCGATGGGCGTTGATCTGGCGCTTGATCGAGTGGATGTCCTGGATAGCCGAGAAGTCGAGATTCTTGCGCCAGACATAAGGACGCAGCCGTTGCAGGAAGGCGGTCCCCGCTGCGATATCTCCGGCCACCGGCCGCGCCTTGATCATGGCGGCCCGTTCCCAATTCTGGCCGAGACTCTCGTAATAGGTTTCGGCGGCGAGCATGGACAGGGCAGGGGGAGTCGAGGCGGGATCGGGCCGCAGGCGCAGATCGGTGCGGAACACATACCCTTCCGGCCGGCGCTCATCGAGGATCTTCACCAGGGCTCGGGTGAGGCGGATGAAGACCTGAAGCAGGCCGTCGGGATTGCCGCTGACAATCGTCTCGGGGTCGTAGAGGACGATGAGGTCGATATCGCTCGAATAGTTGAGCTCGCGGGCGCCGAGCTTACCCATGCCAAGAATCACGAACCCGGAATCACGCTCCGGCTCCTTGGGATGCTTCAGCTTGTAGGCGCCGCCGGCGGCTCCCTGGCGCAGCAGGTGCCGGACGGCGAGGGAGAGGGCCGTGTCGGCTGTCTCGCTCAGGGCTGCGGTGACACGCTCGACCGGCCAGAGTCCGGCAATATCGGCAAGGGCGATGGTCAGCGAGGCCCGACGCTTGGCGCGGCGCAGGCCGGCCATCAGCGAGGCTTCGTCGATTGGGCCGCTGAAATCCCGGCGGGCATTTCCCAGGACATCCTCCAGAGCCGCCTCCGGCCCCCGGCGCAGCAACTCAACGGCAAAGCCGATGTCGTCGATGAGGGCGAGAGTGAGATAGGGACTGTTGCCGAAAAGTGCCGTGAGGAGCGCCTTGCCCTGCTTGTCCCGGGGCAGGGCTTGGGTGAACGATCGCTCCGCAGCCGGCAGCTCGCCGGACTCCTCGATCCAGCGCTCGAGCTCGGCAGCCGCCTGCGCCGGATCGGCGGGGCGTGGCCAGCGGGCACGGGCGAAACCGGAGTGTAATTCCTTCATTTCCCCTGACCGGAATTTGCCGCACACTGGAGCCCTACCGTGGTGGCCGGGTCAAGCGTTTGTCGCGATGGGCGCTGGCCGGCTGCTTGCGTTGACGGGTTTGGAAAGGTCTGGGCGGAGTGTTCGGACGGATATCGCGCACGGTCGTTGACATCGTTGGGACGCTGTTCGTCCTGACCCTGATCGGCGTGGGAATACTCGGGTGGCTGTTGTCGCAGGGCCCGATTTCGCTCAGCTTTCTGACACCCTTCGTCGAGCGCGCGCTCAGCCGTGACGACGGCACGCTGGACATCGACATCGACGACACGGTGATCGCTTGGGCCGGCTGGCGTCGCACCGTCGATCTTCAGGTGCGTGGGGTTCATGTGCTGGGGGCAGGCGGCCGCCTGATGCTTGAGGTGCCGGAAGCCTCTGTCAGCTTCTCCGCCCGAGCTCTGCTGCGCGGCATGATCGCGCCCACGGCCATCGACGTGAGCGGTATCAGGCTTCGCCTGCAGCGCACCCGGGATGGCGCCATCCGTTTCGGCTTCCCCGGTATCGGCGCGGAGGAAGATACGACTGGGCCGGTGTTGCTGAGCGAGTTGCTGGCCCCGCCAGATCCCGATCGCAGCCTCGGCTACCTGCGCCGTTTGAGCATCATCGAAGCCAGTGTCGACATATCGGACGAGGCAAGTGGCCGTACCTGGTCGGCGCGCGACGCGGAGATCACTCTGCTGCGCGATCAGGCCGGGCTGCGGGCGGAGGTTGTCGCCGCGGTCGATCTGGGGTCGGCCAGGCCCAGCCGGGTGAACGCGACGGGTGTCTACCACGCGGCTGCCGCCCGGCTCGCCGCTTCGACGCAATTGCTCGATCTGGATCTCTCGACGCTCGCTGCCTTCGATACCGTCCTGAAGCCGCTGGCCGGGATCCACTTGCCAATCTCTGGCGCCGTCGACGTCAACCTAGACTCCGAGTTCCGAGTGGTCGACGCCCGCTTCAGCTTCAGTGGCGAGGGCGGGCACCTCACGGCGAGTTCCTTTGATCTGCCGCGGGACGCCAATGTGCGCCGCTTTGCCGTGCGCGGCACCCTGCCTCGCGGCGTGCATGAAGTAGACGTGACGGAGTTCGTGCTCGACCTGGGTGGGCCGCTGGTTCATCTCCAAGGGCGCCTCAGTGGACTGGGTGAGAAGCCGCGCATGCAAGGCCAGGCGGTCGCACGGAACGTTCCGATCGACGACCTGCAGCGGCTATGGCCGCGTGGTGTTGGCAAGAACGCACGCGACTGGATCGTCCAGAACCTGTCGGGCGGCCGGGTGAGCGAGGCCCGTGCCGTCTTCGCTGGTTCCGAGGGCGCCGCGGGGTGGATCGTCGACAAGGTCGACGGCACATTGCACGCCTCCGGCGTCGACATCACCTATCTGCGGCCGATGCCCGCGATCCGCGGCGTCGAGGGGCGGGCGACGTTCGATGTTAGCCGGTTCGACATCGTGACGAGCGGCGGGACGATTGGCCGCCTGCGCGCCGGCGAGGGCAAGGTGGCTCTTTACGATCTCGACACCGATATCGAGAAGGCGGCGATCGAGTTACCGGTCGCCGGCCCGGTGCGCGAGGCCGTCATCCTCGTCGACGGTCCGCCTCTGGGCTTTCTCAAGAAGATCGACCTCAAGCCCGAGGATTTCGGCGGCGATTCGGCGGTGCAATTGGCCTTCAGATTTCCTCTCAAGAAGGATCTAAAAATCGACGAGGTCGATGTCCTGGCGACCGCGGACATCACCCGCTATACGCAGCGTAACGCGGCGCTCGATCAGGACGTGCGCGATGGCGAGCTGAAGCTCCGTGTCGACGCGCGAGGGTTCGATATCAGCGGACGAGTCGTTCTGGGTTCGGTGCCGGCGGCGGTGGAGATGCGCCGCGAGTTCGCCGACAATGCCCCGATCCTGGCGCGGACCCGCGCCCGAGGCCGGCTCGGTGCGGCCGAGCGCAAGGCATTCGGGCTCGATTTCGCCGAGTACATCGACGGGCCGGCAGATTTGGCGGTCGAATACGTCGAACGCCGGGGGATGCGCGGCGAGGTGCAACTCGAGGCCGTGCTGAACGACAGCAAGCTGATGCTGGCGCCATTCGAGTGGGAAAAGGCGCCGGGCAAGCCGGCAACCGCGCGCGCGCGGGTGGCGATCGATAGCGGTAAGGCCGTCTCTCTGCCGGAGTTCTCCGTCCAGGCTGGAGACCCGAAGACAGGCGGTCTGGTAGCGAACGGCACGGTCACGCTGGGTGCCGACGGGAAGTCGATCGCGGCAGCCGATCTCGCGGCCTTACGCCTTGGGCTTACCGACGTGCGAGGCTCTTTCGTCCGCCGTGGCGAGGTACTGGTGTTCTCCGGAATCGGTCCGGCGTTCGATCTCGGGCCCTTCTATCGGGACAAGTCGCCCCGCCAGGCTGACCGGGCGCCACTCGAGCTGAATGTCGATGTCGAACGGCTCTACTTCGACACGGACCGGCTGCTGTACGCCGTGCGTTTCGACGGTTTGCGTACCAGCGAGCGTTGGGAAACTGCCGATCTTGCCGCGCGTACCGGGCCGGAAATGGCGCTCAATAATCAGGTGTCGCTGCAGCTGAAATCTGATGCCGGCCATCAGACCCTGCTGGCCCGGATGGAAGATGCCGGAGCCTTCCTGCGCGCGGTCGATATCTCGTCCAATGTGGTGGGCGGGCGCATTGAAGCACAGGGGCTGACCGATTCCGCCAAGCCGGGACGTCCGCTGGTCGGCAAGCTTCGCATGAGCGAGTTCCGGACGGTCCGCGCGCCGATCCTGGCACGCGTTCTCAGTGTGGCATTGCTGACCGGGATACTCGATTCGCTGACCGGCGAGGGTATCCGTTTCTCGGGTCTCGAGGCCGATTTCGCCTATGCCGATCCGCGCCTCGAGATCCTCGATGCCAAGGCGTCCGGGCCGTCACTGGGCGTGACAGCACGCGGTGCGATGGATCTCGACGCGGAGACCATCGAGCTCGACGGCACGATCGTGCCGGCCAATGCCATAAACAGTCTGCCCAGCCGAATCCCCATCATCGGCGATATCCTGACGGGCCGCGGCGGCGGCATTTTCGCGGCCAACTACAGGGTTACCGGGCCGATGGGCGAGCCGCGCGTGTCGGTCAATCCGCTATCGGTGCTCGCTCCGGGCTTCCTGCGCAACCTGTTCGGCGGCCTGCCGGGGACGTCGCCGACCGGTTCGACGCCGCCGTCGGAGCTCGATCCCGGCAGCCGCAACTAGAGTCTAGACCGCCCGAACGAGGGCGTGCCGCTTCTTGCCGGCGGAGAGCTTGATCGATCCGTCGAGGTTCAGCTCGCCGGTGCCAATAATCCGGGCCTCGTCCGTGAAGGCCTGATCATTCAGCCGCGCGCCGTTCTGCTTGATCAGGCGGCGCGCTTCACCATTGCTGGCCGCGAGGCCGGCGCGTCGGAACAGTTCGAAGGCCGGAATGCCCTTGTCCAACTCGGCGCGTGGGATCTCGACCGTCGGCAGGCCGGCGGCGGAAGCGCCTTCCTCGAACGTCCGGCGGGCGGTGTCCGCGGCCTCGAGCGCTGCGGCGTCGCCGTGGCAGAGGCGCGTCGCCTCCGTCGCCAGCACCTTCTTCGCGTCGTTGATTGCGGCGCCGCCGGCATTTTCCAGGCGGGAGATCTCCTCCAGCGGCAGGTCGGTGAACAGCCTGAGGAAGCGGCCGACATCGGCGTCCTCGGTGTTGCGCCAGAACTGCCAGTAGTCGTAGGGGCTGAGCCGGTCGGCATTGAGCCACACCGCACCCTGCGCCGTTTTTCCCATTTTGGCGCCCGAGGCGGTGGTCATCAGTGGCGTCGTGAGGCCGAACAACGAGAAATCGTTCAGGCGCCGGCCAAGATCGACACCCATGACGATGTTGCCCCACTGGTCGGAGCCGCCCATCTGCAGCACACATTTGTGCCGCTTGGCCAGTTCTACGAAGTCGTAGGACTGCAGCACCATGTAGTTGAACTCGAGGAAGGTCAGCGGCTGATCGCGCTCGAGCCGCAGCTTGACCGAGTCCATGGTCAGCATGCGGTTGACCGAGAAATGCCGGCCGACGTCGCGCAGCAGCGGGATGTACTTGAGCTCGTCCAGCCAGTCGGCATTGTTGGCCATGACCGCGTCGGTCGGGCCGTCGCCGAATTTCAGGTACTTGGCAAAGATCGACTTGATGCCCGCCATGTTGCGAGCGATGTCGGCGTCCGACAGGAGCTGGCGGGCCTCGTCCTTGCCGGAGGGATCGCCGACCTTGGTCGTGCCGCCGCCCATCAGCACGATTGGCTTGTGGCCGGTTCGCTGCAGGGCCCGCAGCAGCATGATGGGGACGAGGCTGCCGACATGCAGCGAGTCCGCGGTGCAATCGAAGCCGATATAGGCAGGGATCGGCCCCTGCAGGGCGCGGGCGTCGAGCCCTTCGGGGTCCGTGATCTGATGCACGAAGCCGCGCTCGCTGACGGTGCGCAGAAAGTCGGAGCGGAAAGCTGTCATGGGCGGGTCGTTTACCATGGCGCCTCCCTCGGCCACAATCGCTGCCCATGACCGATTCGAAGCGCTGGCGAGCGATCGGCTTGATGAGCGGGACGTCGCTCGACGGGGTCGACGCGGCACTGGTCGAGACCGATGGCGAGGCCCAGGTTTCCTGCGGGCCCTCGCTGACCTTGCCATACACGGCGAAGCTGCGCGAGCGGCTGCGCCGGTCCCTGGGCGGCCGGGTCCCAGTCAAGGCGGTCGAGCGGGAAATGACCGCTGTTCATGCCGAGGCGGTCGAAGCGTTGCTCGCCCGGGCCTGCCTCAAGCCGGAGACGATCGATGTGGTTGGGTTCCATGGCCAGACCGTCGTTCACCGCCCGGCCGAGGGTGTCACCTGGCAGATCGGCGATGCGGCGGCACTGGCGGCGCGTGTCGGGATCGATGTGGTCGCCGATTTCCGCAGCGCAGATGTGGCGGCCGGTGGCGAGGGCGCGCCGCTCGTGCCGGTCTTCCATCGCGCTCTCAGCGAGTCCCTGGCACGGCCGCTCGCAGTCCTCAACGTCGGCGGTGTCGCCAATGTCACCTGGATCGCTGCTGACGGGGAACTCCTGGCCTTCGACACCGGCCCGGGTAACGCGCTGATCGACGACTGGATGCTGACGCGCACCGGCAGGCCGCTCGACGTCGACGGCGCTTGCGCGGCACGCGGCAAGGTCCATGAAGCCGCGTTGACCCGGCTGATGGCCCACGGCTACTTCAGCCGCCGCCCGCCGAAGTCGCTCGACCGCAATGCCTTCGATCCGGCGCCGATCGAACAGCTCTCAACCGAAGATGGGGCGGCCACGCTCACCGCCTTCACGGCCCGCGCTGCGGCCGAGGCCACCCGGCATTTCCCCTCACCGGTGACGGCATGGATTCTGACCGGCGGCGGCCGACGTAATCCGGTCTTGCTGCAGGCGTTCCGTGCCGCACTGCCGGGTGTGGCCATCAAGCCGGCGGAGGAGGTCGGCTGGGACGGGGATGCGCTGGAAGCCCAGGCGTTTGGCTACCTCGCGGTGCGTTCGCGGCGCGGCCTGCCGTTGAGCTTTCCCGGCACGACGGGCGTGAAACGGCCGACCGTTGGCGGTCGATATTTCCCCGGCCCGTCGCATCGCGCAGCATCAATGTAAACGCGGGCACTTGGCGGGCTACTTGGCGCCCGCCTTTTCCTTTTCGCGGGCGCCGGCTTTGGCGGCCGGCTTCTCTTTGTCCTTGTCGCGCGTCTCTTTCTCGGCCGGCTTCGGCTCCATCGCCGTCTCGATATAGTCCTCGGTCTGCGCCTCGAGCTTGTCGAGCTTGCCGGTGAAGAAGTGGTTCGCGCCCTTGATGATGCGGTAGTCGATCTCGATGTCTCGCTGCTTGCCGAGCTTCTCCACGAGCTTCTTGACCGACTCTTCGGGCACGACCTCGTCCTTGTCACCCTGCAGGATCAGACCTGATGAGGGGCAGGGGGCGAGGAAGGCGAAGTCAAAGATGTTGGCCGGCGGCGCCACGGCGACGAAGCGGTCGATTTCGGGTCGGCGCATGAGCAGTTGCATGCCGATCCAGGCGCCGAAAGAGAAGCCGGCGATCCAGCACTGGCTGGCGTTGGCGTTGATCGACTGCAGCCAATCGAGCGCCGAGGCGGCGTCGGTGAGCTCGCCCTCGCCACGCCCGAAGCTACCCTGGCTGCGGCCGACGCCGCGGAAATTGAAGCGCAAGGTGGCAAAGCCCTGACGGATAAAAACCTGGGTGAGGGCGTAGATGACTTTGTTGTGCATCGTCCCGCCGTGTTGGGGATGCGGATGCAGCAGCAGGACGACTGGACGCCGTTCGCCCTTGCCAGGACTGTAGCGACCTTCCAGGCGGCCTTCGGCGCCGTTGATCAGAACTTCAGGCATCGCAGCGTGGCCTAGCGGTCTTTGGAGGGCAGTTGTTTAATAACGAACGCTATGAGTCGGATAATATTGGTATTCATATTACAGCTTTTGACGCCAATCTTGACTGCCCCAGTCGGGAATACTATCTTGCAAAAGTCGGATAGCGCTGACTAGCCGTAAATCGTTCCGTGTCTTGGCGGGACGTTGACCTAGCGGTCGCGGCGCGCATCATAGGTAGTTGAGCCCATGATCTTCAAGGATATTAGGGACGACATCGACGCGATCCGCGCGCGTGACCCGGCCGCACGGTCTCGACTGGAAGTGGTATTATGCTACCCCGGTCTGCATGCCGTTGTTATGCATCGCCTGGCTCATTCCGCCTGGAACGCCAACCTGAAACTGCTGGGCCGCTTCATCTCCCATGTCTCGCGCTGGTTGACGGGCATTGAGATTCATCCGGCGGCCAAGATCGGCCGCCGCCTCTTCGTCGATCACGGTATGGCCTGCGTCATCGGCGAAACAGCCGAGGTGGGTGACGACGTGACGCTCTATCAGGGCGCCCTGCTGGGCGGTATTTCCCTGGAGGCGGGCAAGCGTCACCCGACGCTGGGCAACGGTGTCATTGTCGGCGCTGGCGCCAAGATCCTCGGCCCAGTCACAGTCGGCGATGGAGCCCGTATCGGCTCGAACGCAGTGGTGCTCAAGGATGTGAGCCCAGGCTCGACCATGGTCGGCGTACCCGCGCATCCGGTCATCCGCCTACCGGCGAAAGATCGGGCGGATTTCTGTGCCTATGGTCAGGATCCCGATCTGCCCGATCCGGTGGCGCGTGCGCTCGACGGGCTATGCAGCGACGTAGTGGCGATGCGGGCGCGAATCGCAGAACTCGAGAACCAGGTCGCGGTGTTGCGGGCTCAGAGCGAGCCCGAGGGCGTGGCCATGCTTGGCCGGCCCGAGGC
This sequence comes from Alphaproteobacteria bacterium, assembly GCA_016869415.1. GTDB lineage: Bacteria > Pseudomonadota > Alphaproteobacteria > CACIAM-22H2 > CACIAM-22H2 > VGEI01. Next base: position 9,272 of record VGEI01000002.1, on the reverse strand, counting down.
AGCGCTGGAACTGGCGAAAGGAGAAAGGCCGTGAAGCTCAGCACCAAGGGCCGCTATGCCGTCATGGCGATGGTCGATCTTGCCAGCAACAGCAAGGGTCAGCCCATTGCCTTGGCCGACATCGCCGAGCGGCAGGAAATTTCGTTGTCGTACCTGGAGCAGCTCTTCGCCAAGCTGCGCAAAGGCGGGCTGGTGAAGAGCGTACGCGGACCAGGTGGCGGCTACCTGCTGGCCCATCCGATCGAGGAGTCCCGCGTCTCTGACATCATTGTCGCGGTCGACGAACCGATCCGCGCTACGCGTTGTGCGCCGGGTTCTCCAGCCGGCTGCCGGAGCAACAGAAGTCGCTGTCTCACCCACGATCTGTGGGAAGAGCTCGGCAACCAGATTCACCTCTATCTGAGCTCAGTCTCGCTTGCCGATATCTGCAACAAACAGGTGCTTGGCACATCGGGGGTCATCTCCCACACCTCGGCACCCGGCCACGCCGCCGATCCCGCCTCCCGTGCGAGTGCAGCGGAATAAGGAGCTGCCTATCCGGCCATGACACGCCCGGTTTACCTCGACTACAACGCGACCGCGCCGCTCAAGCCAGCGGTCATCGATGCGATGACCGCGGCCCTGAGCGAGTGCGGCAATGCCTCGTCGGTGCATCGCTTCGGCCGACTTGTCCGCCGCGCCATCGAGGCGGCGCGCGATGAGGTTGCGGCCCTGGTCGGCGCCGAAGCGCGGCAGGTCATTTTCACCAGCGGCGGCACCGAGGCTAACAACCTGGCGATCAGGGCGGCAGGTGCGGGACGGCGCATTCTGGTGTCGGCGGTCGAGCATGACTCAGTGCTGCGGGCCGTTCCCGGCGCCGAGATCATCCCGGTCGACGCGCGCGGCGAGGTCGATCTGGCCGTGCTCCAGGCGAAGCTGGAGGACGACCGGCGGCCGGCCCTTGTCTGTGTGATGTTGGCGAACAACGAGACCGGCGCCACGCAGCCGCTCGCCCTGGTCACCCATCTAGCGCACGCCCATGGCGCGTTAGTGCACTGCGACGCAGTGCAGGCGGCCGGAAAGATGGCCATCGATGCGACGCGCCTGGAAATCGACACCCTGGCGCTGTCGGCGCACAAGCTCGGCGGACCGCAGGGTATCGGCGCGCTTATCGTGCGAGACCATATCGAACTGCATCCGATGCTTCTGGGCGGCGGGCAGGAACGAGGCTGGCGGGCCGGCACCGAGAATGTGCCGGCGATCCGCGGTTTCGGCGTCGCGGCCCGGTTGGCGCGCGAAGAACTACCGGCGATGCAGGCGTTGGGCGCCTTGCGCGATGTCATGGAGCAGCGCCTGCGGCGCTTGACGCCGGACGTTGTGGTGCTGGCCCCGGGCGCTGGCCGTCTGCCCAACACCAGTTGCGTTGCCCTACCTGGTGTTCTGGCGGAAACGCAAGTGATGGCGCTGGATCTGGCAGGGATCGCGGTAAGCGCCGGCGCGGCCTGCTCGTCGGGCAAGGTGCGGTCGTCGCATGTGCTACGCGCCATGGGCAATTCGCCTGACATAGCCGGCAGTGCGATCCGGATCAGCCTCGGCTGGCGCACGGCGCCGGAGGATATCGAGCATTTCGTGGATGCCTGGACGACCATGGTCGCGCGCATCCGCGGCAACCAGCACGCCGCACGGGTCATCCCCGTGCCGGCCGCTTGACGCGAAGGGAAGAGCAATGGCGACGGTACCCCAGGCCACGGTCGTGAAGAAGACCAGCGGCAGCAATCTGCCGAAGCGGCCGGTCTATCTCGACTACCAGGCCACGACGCCGACGGACCCGCGCGTGGTCGAGGCGATGATGCCCTACTTCGTCGAGAAGTTCGGCAACCCGCATTCGCGCAACCACGAGCATGGCTGGGAAGCCGAGGAGGCCGTGGAGAAGGCGCGCAAGCAGGTCGCCGAGCTGATCGGCGCCGACGAGCGCGAGATCGTCTTCACCTCCGGCGCCACCGAGTCCAACAATCTAGCCATTGCCGGTGTCGCCCGCTTCTACAAGGACCGGAAGGACCATATCGTCACGTTGCAGACCGAGCACAAATGCGTGCTCGATACCTGCCGCCATCTCGAGATGGAAGGTTTCAAAGTCACCTATCTGCCGGTTAAGAAGGACGGGCTGGTCGATCTCGACGTGCTGAGAAACGTGATCACCGACAAGACGGTGCTCGTCTCGGTCATGGCCGCCAACAACGAGATCGGCGTCATCCAGCCCCTAAAGGAGATCGGCGAGCTGTGCCGTGCGCGTGGCGTATTCTTCCATACCGACTGCGCGCAGGCCTTCGGCAAGATTCCGCTCGACGTCGAGGCGATGAAGATCGACCTGATGAGCATCTCCGGCCACAAGATCTATGGACCGAAGGGTATCGGGGCGCTCTTTGTCCGGCGTAAGCCACGTGTGCGTCTTGTTCCGCTTATTCACGGCGGCGGCCAGGAGCGTGGCTTCCGCTCTGGCACGTTGCCGACACCGCTTTGCGTTGGGCTGGGTGCCGCGGCCGAGATCGCCCGCAGGGAGATGGCGGACGAGACCGCGAAGCTGCTCAAGCTGCGCGACCGGTTCTATAAGTCGGTCACCAGCCGGCTGCCCGAGGTCTACCTCAACGGCGACATGGAGCACCGGCTGCCGGGCAATCTCAATCTGTCGTTCGCCTATGTCGAAGGCGAAGGGCTGATGATGGGCATCAAGGACCTGTCGGTCTCGTCGGGTTCGGCCTGCACCTCGGCCTCGCTCGAGCCGTCCTATGTGTTGCGGGCGCTGGGCGTGACGGAAGACCTCGCCCACACCAGCCTGCGTATCGGCTTCGGCCGCTTCACCACCGAGAGCGAGGTCGACTATGCGGCTGATCGCATCGTCGAGGCGGTGACGAAACTGCGTCAGATGAGCCCGCTGTGGGAAATGGCGCAGGAGGGTATCGACATCACCAAGATTCAATGGGCGGCCCACTGACCCCACTGGGGGCTGGCAAGGGCATGCTATAAGCGGAATCGAACGGAGACGAGCATGGCATACAGCGAAAAGGTCATTGACCACTACGAGCACCCGCGCAACGTGGGGTCGCTCGACAAGAACGATCCGGGTGTCGGCACCGGCCTGGTCGGCGCGCCGGCCTGTGGCGACGTGATGAAGCTGCAGATCAAGGTGAGTCCGGACGGCATCATCGAGGATGCCAAGTTCAAGACCTTCGGCTGCGGCTCGGCAATCGCCTCGAGCTCGCTGGTGACAGAGTGGGTCAAGGGCAAGACGCTCGACGAGGCCGCGACGATCAAGAACACCGAGATCGCCCAGCACCTGGCGCTGCCGCCCGTGAAGATCCACTGTTCTGTCCTGGCTGAAGATGCGATCAAGGCGGCGATTGGTGACTATAGGGCCAAGCACGGCCAGGCAAAGGCGGCGGAGTGACAATGAACCTCAGCGAGCCCACGCCCCCGACGGCTCCGGCGCCGCATCCGGCGCCAGGCAACCCGGCGGCCGCGCCGGCCAAGCGGCCGGCGCGGCCGCGCCCGCCGCCGATGAACGTGACACCTGCGGCCTTGGGGCGGGTCAAGGCACTGCTCGAGAAGCGCGGCAAGCCGTCGGTCGGCGTGCGCATCGGCGTGCGCACACGCGGCTGCTCTGGTCTCAGCTACACCCTGGAATACGCCGACGCCAGGACGCCTGGCGACGAGGCTGTCGAGGTCGACGGCGTAACCATCCTGATCGACCCCAAGGCGTCGATGTTCCTGTTCGGCACGGAGATGGATTTCACCGAGGACAAGCTGCAGTCCGGTTTCGTGTTTCGGAACCCGAACGAGAAGGGCCGCTGCGGCTGCGGCGAATCCTTCCACGTCTGACGGCAATGCGGTGCTCCGCGCGGACGGGCCTCGCCGGTTCGGCGGGGTGCCGGCCGCAACGTTTTGGTGGCAGAAGGCAATGGCTGCTCTCGACGGATCCCTGACGGCTTCGACACCCGGCGTCTGCTGGTCCTGCGGCGGTCCAGTCGATGCGGCGTCGACGTTCTGCGCGACTTGTCGTGCGGTTCAGCCGCCGCGGGTGCTTGACCATTTTGCCCGGCTGGGCCTGCCGGTCGATTTTTCCGTCGACCCGGTGGAGCTAGACCGCCGCTATTTCGCCCTGCAGCGCCAGCTCCACCCCGACCGCTTTGCCACCAGAACCTCCCGCGAGCGGGCGATCTCGCAAAGCCAGGCTGTGGCTCTCAACGAGGCCTATGAGACGCTGAAAGATCCGCTGGAGCGGGCAACCTACCTGCTGAAGCTCAAGGGTATCGACGCCAATCCCGACGGTTGCCACACGGTCAAGGACCCCACCCTGCTCATGGAGCAGATGGAGCGGCGCGAAGCCTTGGTGGCGGCCTCGACCGCCGCCGCCGTGGACACGCTGGCACGCGAGGCGGCAAGCCATGTTACGGAGAGTGAAGCGGCAATTGCCGCTGCCTTTGCTGCCGGCCAGCTCGAAAAGGCTGGGGCGGAGACGACGCGGCTCAAGTATCTCGTCAAGCTGGTCGAGGAAGCGCGGGCCCGTAAGGCGCGCTTGGCCGCCGGGACCTCTTCCGCCGCCTAGCCCGATCATGCAGCTTCTTCAGATTCACGAGCCGGGCGAGACGCCGCTGCCGCATGAGCAGGAGCGGGGGCTTGCCGTCGGTATCGATCTCGGCACAACCAATTCGGTTGTCGCGATTGCTCGTCAAGGCAAGGCTGAAGTCCTCCGCGATGCGGCCGGCAACGCGCTGGTGCCGTCGATCGTCGCTTATGGCGAGGATGGCGTCGTGCGGGTCGGCGATGCGGCACTTCGTGAGCTCGAATATCAGCCCGAGACGGTCGTCAGCTCGATCAAGCGCCTGATGGGGCGGGGGACCGGGGATGTGAAGACTTTGGGCGGGACGCTGCCCTATGAGCTCGGTCCGCCGGCCGAAGGCGGCATGGTGCGCCTCAAGATCGGGAAACGGCTCCTTTCTCCCGTCGAGATCTCGGCGGATGTCCTGCGGACCCTCAAGGATCGTGCGGAGATCGCGCTGGGACAGAGCGTGGATCGGGCGGTGATTACGGTGCCGGCCTATTTCGACGATGCTGCGCGCACGGCGACGCGGGACGCCGCCCGTATTGCGGGGCTCGAAACTCTGCGTCTGGTCAACGAGCCGACGGCGGCAGCCCTGGCCTACGGCCTCGATAGCGGTTCCGAAGGCCTCTACGCCATCTACGACCTTGGCGGCGGTACGTTCGACTTCTCGCTGCTGCGGCTAGAGAAGGGTGTGTTCCAGGTTCTCGCCACCGGCGGCGACACGGCCCTCGGTGGCGACGATTTCGATCATGCGATTGCCGAGATGTTTCTCAGGGAGCGCGGCGGCCGGGTCAGCGCCGATGAGGTTAAACAGATGCTCCTCGTGGCACGCGGCGCCAAGGAGGCCCTGACCGAGGAGACGGACTGGAAGGCTGCCGTCGCTATCGGTGAAGTAAGATCCAGCCACGCACTCGATCGTGCGACATTGGAAACCATCATCGCCCCGTGGCTCGAACGCACTCTCGGCATCTGCCGGCAGGTGCTCGAAGACGCCGGCGTGGAGCCGACGGGATTGCAGGGCGTTGTTCTCGTGGGCGGCTCGACCCGCACGCCGCTGGTACGGCGTAAGGTGGCGGCACTGTTCGGGCGCGAACCGCTCTCCGACATCAATCCCGACGAGGTCGTGGCCGTTGGCGCAGCACTGCAGGCTGAGGCTCTCACCGCCGGGTCCGATACGCTGTTGCTCGACGTAACGCCGCTTTCGCTCGGCCTGGAGACCATGGGCGGGCTGGTCGAGAAGATCGTCGAACGCAATACGCCGATCCCCGTGGCCAAGGCGCAGGAGTTCACCACCTATCAAGATGGCCAGACAGCAATGGCCATCCACGTCGTTCAGGGGGAGCGCGAGATGGTCGATCAGAACCGCTCGCTAGCGCGCTTCGAGCTGCGCGGCATCCCGCCGATGGTTGCAGGCGCTGCCCGGATCCGCGTGAGCTTCGCTGTCGATGCCGACGGGCTGCTGACAGTCAGTGCCCAGGAGAAGACCACCGGCATCGAAGCACGGGTCGAGACCAAGCCAAGCTATGGCCTCTCCGAAGACGAGATGGCGGGGATGCTGCGCGCCAGTATCGAGAATGCGCAGGAGGATATGACGCGCCGGCTGCTGACCGAGGCGCGCGTCGAGGCGCGGCGTGCAGTCAATGCAGTCACCTCCGCCTTGGCGGTCGACGGCGACCTGCTGGATGCTGCTGAACGTGTGGCCATCGACACGGCGGTGGAGGGCGTGGAACGGGCTATCTCCGGCAGCGACCGCGATGCAATCAGCGCCGCGGTCGAGGGGCTTGAGCAAGGGACGCGGAGTTTTGCCGAGAAGCGCATGGATCGTGGTATACGGGCGGCGCTTGCCGGCCGGCATGTCGACCAGCTTCGCTGACGGCATTGGCCTTAGCTCTTTGAAATAGATCGATATGATTTGGATGGTTGGAGCCTGATTGATGCCCAAGATGACGTTCGTCAACACCGATGGCACTCGCAAGGAGGTCGATGCCCCGGTCGGGTTGTCGGTGCTTGAGATCGCGCACCGTAACGGTATTTCGCTCGAAGGCGCCTGCGAGGGTTCGCTTGCCTGCTCGACTTGCCACGTGATTGTTAGCCCCGACGACTACGAGCGTCTGAGCGATGCGACGGAGGACGAGGAAGATATGCTCGACCTGGCCTTTGGCTTGACGCACACCTCGCGGCTGGGCTGCCAGATCATTATCACTGAGGAACTCGACGGGCTGACGGTGACATTGCCGCAGGCGACCCGCAACATGATGGTCAGCAAATAGGCCAGCCGTGCCGCAGACTCTGAAATGGACGGATGTGCGCGAGATCGCCATCCAACTCGCCGAGGCGAAGCCGGACGTCGACGTCGTCAATCTGCGCTTCACCGACCTGTGGAAATGGGTGCAGGAGCTGCCCGGCTTTGCCGACGATCCGCAAAAGTCTAACGAGAAGATTCTCGAGGCTATCCAGGCGGCCTGGCTGGAGGAACTCGACTGAGATGAGCGCCCGGATCGACGATCTACCAGTGGGTGCGCGCATCGTCGTCGCCATGTCCGGCGGCGTCGATTCCTCAGCTACGGCCGCGCTTCTGGTCGAGCAGGGCTACGACGTCGTCGGCGTTACGTTGCAGCTCTATGATCACGGTGCCGCCGTAGGCAGGAAGGGCGCCTGTTGCGCCGGTCAGGACATTGACGACGCGCGCCGTGTTGCCGAACGGCTGGGCATCGCGCATTACGTTCTCGACTACGAGCAGCGCTTCAAAGCCGACGTCATGGAGTCTTTTGCCGACGCGTATGCACAGGGCGAAACGCCCATTCCTTGCGTCGAGTGCAACCGCACGGTCAAGTTCCGGGATCTCGTGACTACGGCCCGTGACCTGGGTGCTGCGGCGCTGGCGACGGGTCACTATGTACGGCGCGTCATAGGTCCAGGGGGGGTCGAGCTTCATCGCGCGGCCGATGCGACGCGCGACCAGAGCTACTTTCTCTTTGCCACGACGCGCTCTCAGCTCGATTTCCTGCGCTTTCCGCTCGGCGGATTGCCCAAGGGCGAGACCCGCGCCATCGCCGCCCGTTTCGGCCTGGCGGTGGCCGCCAAGCCGGACAGTCAGGACATCTGCTTCGTGCCGAACGGTTCCTATGCGCGCGTGGTCGAGAAACTGCGGCCCGGGGCGGCGGAGCCCGGCGACATCGTGCATGTTGGTGGCGCAGTGCTGGGCCGCCACAATGGAATCATCCACTACACTATCGGCCAGCGGCGCGGTCTTGGAGTGGGTACCGGCGAGCCGCTCTATGTCGTTCGCCTGGAGCCGGGAACCCGCCGCGTGGTCGTGGGTCCTCGCGAGGCTCTTGCCCGGAGGCAGGTGACGTTGCGTCAGGTCAATTGGCTGGCGGAAGGGCTGCGAGGCGACGGTCTCGAGGTCGAGGTCCGCCTGCGTTCGACCAGCCGGCTGCTTCCGGCCACGCTCTACCTGAATGGCGGCCGCGGGATGGCCGTGCTTCATGAGCCCGAGTACGGCGTGGCGCCTGGGCAGGCCTGTGTTGTCTACCGCGGCGCGCGGGTCATGGGAGGCGGCTGGATCGCGGCCGAGGTGCACCGCGAAGCGGCTTGAAAAACCAGCCGGTTAGGGCGCGGTTGACGCCCAATCGGCGAGCGTCTATATCGCCACGTCTCGGGGCGGCAGGGTAGCTCAGTTGGTAGAGCAAGGGACTCATAAGCCCGAGGTCGCCGGTTCAATCCCGGCCCCTGCCACCATCATCTCATAGCGGATATTCGACGAAGGCCACGCCCTGCGGACGCTTCTGGCGACTTGCTTATGGACGGCCGCGCGTCGACTATCAGGGGACAGATAAGCGCCGGCAAGGCGGTGCGACGGGAAGAGCGCGGAGGAGCCCATGCCGGTGCAGATGGTGGAGAATCGCCGGCTCTACCGGCAGATCGCCGATCAGATCGAGAGCCTGATCGGCGCCGGAGAGTTTGCGCCGGGCGATCGATTGCCCCCGGAACGCGACCTGGCCGCGAAGCTGGGCGTGTCGCGCGCCACCGTGCGCGAGGCCATGATTGCCCTCGAGATCGGCGGCCTGGTCGATATCCGGATCGGGTCCGGCATCTATGTCACAGCGACGCGAAAGACGGAGGCGGCGAAGGACGACCCGGGCCCGGGACCGTTCGAGCTGATCGACGCGCGCCGGGCGATCGAGTCAGGGACGGCCGCGCTCGCCGCCGTTAATGCGACCGGCGAGGAGCTGGACGCTATCGCGGAAAACCTCGCGGCAATGCGAGCTGAGCACAACAACGAAGCGAGCAGCTGGGAGGCGGACAGACTCTTCCACCTCAACATCGCACGTGCGACCCACAACGCCTTGCTGGCCCGTACGGTGAAGGAGCTCTGGGACTGGCGGGAGGGGCCGATGTGGACGCGGCTGCATGGCACGCTCTATCTCGGCGACATCCATGATCGCTGGCACGCAGACCACGAACGTATCTTGGCCGCGCTGCGCAAGCGTGACCCGGCAGCGGTCGCCGCGTCAATGGAAGCCCACCTGCTGGGCGTCAAAGAGATACTGCTGAAAGCTATCAGCGAGAACGGTTGAGCAGTCCGCCGAGGCCCAAAGACAGCTCCGCCGCGAAGCAGGGAGAGGGAGGAGGATTCCCCCCGCTTCGCGGCGGCGAGGCTGAGGTGGCAGTTAACGAGTGCCACACTCGC
>VGEI01000001.1 GCA_016869415.1 Alphaproteobacteria bacterium | reverse complement strand
CGTTTTCTAAACCGTAGGTCGGTGGTTCGAGTCCTCTCGGGGACGCCATCCCTTGCCGGCGGCACGGAATGACGACGATCACGACGCTAGCCGATCTCGAAGGCCGCTCCGAGACCCCAAGCGAGGCAGCGACCGTGAAGGAAGTCGACCGCGCCTGGCCATAACGGGCCCGCCAGAGCCTGTGGCGAGCGCGCGGCGGTCTTAGGCACACTTCTTAAGCTCCTAATTTCAATAACATATCTAAAATCTACCGGATATCGGCTGTAGCGGCGCCGGGCAGACCGGTCTAGGATTTGGTGTGTCGTGTGCTGGCGCGGAAATGAGCTCGATGGCTGAAGCACCGAAAGTCGACGAGACCGAATTTCCCGACGAGAACGTCTCGAATCTCAAGCCACTCCCGGTCGCCGAGATGGAGCGCCAGATTCGGCTGCACGAGCGTTTCGTGAAGGGCCAGACCGGAGGTGCGCGCGCCAATTTCAGCTTTCGCGACCTAAGCCGCCGCGACCTCTCCAAGCGCCTGCTCGACGGCGCCGACTTCACCGGCGCCCGTCTCCAGGGTGCACGGCTGCAGGGAGCGAGACTGAAAGGGGCGATCTTCTTCGCCACCGACCTGCGGGACAGCGCCATCACCAGCGCCGACATGACCCAGTGCGACCTGCGCGGCGCCTGCATCCGCGGGGCCGACCTGACGGGCTCGGCGCTTCACGAGTGCGACCTGCGCGCTGGCGTGCTGCTGCGCTCCGATGGTCGGGGCAATCTGGTGAAGACGGTGTTCGACAAGGAAGAAACCGACATGAGCGGCGCCACGGTCAAGAAGGCCGATTTCAGCCGCGCGCGCATGTCCAACTCCTTCATCATGCAGACCGACTTCACCGACGCCATCCTGCGCGACGTCAAGCTGATCAAGGCCGATCTCAGCGGCTGCAACATGACGGGCTCGATCCTCGAGGGTACGGACCTGTCGGAAGCCAATCTCAGCGGCGCCATTTTCCACGGCGCCATTCTCAAGCGGGCGATCCTGGCTGGCGCCAATCTGGAGGGGGCCGACCTCGTCGGAGCGGTGTTCGATTCGGTCGACACCTCGAAGACCGACATGACCAAGGCGCAGCTGCCGCGCAGCCTCGATTCGCTCGGCGCCCCCCTGCGCAAGATCATTCAGAACCATCTCTCGTGGATCAATACATCGGCGCAGGTCGGGACGCACGCCGATTTCAGCCGCGTCGACATGGCCCGGCAGAACCTGGCGGATGTCAACCTCTCCGCCGCCAACATGCAATACGCCGTGCTGCGCGAAAGCGATCTCAGCAAGGCCAACTTTGTCATGGCCGAGCTGGCCTTCGCCGATCTCAACGCTGCCGATCTGCGCCACGCCGATCTGCGCGGTGCGCGATTGCAGCGCGCCAACCTGTCCCATGCCAACCTGACCGGAGTCCGCGCTGGGCCGATCGACGTCGCCTTCGCCAGCACCCAGAGCTGGCCGGCCAATTTCGAGCACGCCAAGCTGTTCGAGACAAACCTCGCGGGGGCCGATCTCCGCCGAGCAAGATGCGCGGGCGCCAATTTCACCAAGGCCAATCTGCAGGATGTCGACCTGCGGCACGCTGACCTGCGCGACGCTATCTTCAACCACGCGGATCTGCGGGGCGCTCAGCTCGACCATGCGGATCTGCGTGGCACCAAAGGCCTGCCCGAGAGGTTCTTCCGCGATGACGAGGACGACGACCTCTAGCCGCCTGTCTTGCCGCCCCGTTTCCCGGAAGGGTGATAATATCGGCCCCGCATGACCGACGCCGTCATCCAGCAGAAGATCGAAGCCCTGCTCGGCCTGGCCCGCAGCGAGGCGGACGAGGCCAAGGACCGGATCGCCGACGATCTGTCGGAGATCATTTACGTCGACGGGGCGCCATTCAGCCCGCGCGAACTCGACATTGCCACCGACATCCTGCGCAAGCTCGTCCACGAGGCCGAGACTGCCGTGCGCCAGCGCATGGCCGACCGCCTGGCCCGTGATGGCCGTGCGCCGCGCGATCTCGTGCTGGCGCTGGCCCGCGACGACATCATGGTGGCCCGCCCCGTCCTCGCCATGAGCGCGGCGCTACGCGACCGGGATCTGATCGAGATCGTCCGCCACAAGACCAAGCAGCATCAGCTGGCCGTCGCGGCACGCCAGGATCTCAGCAAGGGAGTTTCGGCCGTGGTCGCCGAGACGGGCGACACCGACGTGGTCAGCGAGCTGCTGAAAAATCCGAGCGCGCGCATCGCCGAGGCCACCTACGCCTATATCGCGGAGCGCTCGCAGAAGGAGACAGCGCTGCAGGTACCGCTGCTCAAGCGCGAAGACTTGCCCGGCGATGTCGCCGCCCGCATGTACGGCTGGGTGGCCAGCGAGCTACGCACGGTCATCGAGCAGAAATACAAGATGCCGGCTCATCTCCTCGAGGAACCGCTGCTCGAGAGCCTCGGCGACATTGCCGCCGGGCACGGACCGGAGGTGCCGTGGGACGAGGCCGAGCGTGGTCTCGCCGAGGCCATCAAGGCGGAGCGGCTCAACGATCCCATGGTCCTCGTCCGGCTGATCAAGACGGGCCACATCTCGCTGTTCGAAGCGCTGTTCGCCCGCTACCTGAATGTCGGTATCCGGCTGGCACGGCGCATCCTCTACCAGCCCGATGGCCGGGCCCTGGCCGTGGCCTGCCGGGCAGCGGGCATCGAGCGGCCCGTGGTCGCGGCGCTGCTCGAGGCGGTACCGATCCGCAGCGAGGACGGCAGCGGGCGCGGCGGCCAGGCCGAGCGCGAAGCAGCGATCGACCTCTTCCGCCGTATCACGCATCAGGAAAGCCTGGATGTGCTGCGGCGCTGGCGTCTGCGCGGCGCCAACCTGCTCGCGGGCTGAAGGTCAGCGTCCGGTCAGCGGTATCGAATAGGTGAGGACGATGGATTCCTCACCGGGGTTCTTGTTCCCGAGACGGGCATTAGAGAGGTGATAGACCTCGAGGCCCAGGCGCGAACGATCGTCGAAGCGATAGGCGATTTCCCCGCCGGACCGAAACTCGATCACATGGCCCAGGTCGTGGCCCTTGCTGCCCTTGGTGTAGAGACCCGGCGCGAAGCTCGGGCGCAGGACCAAGCGATTGCCGAAGAAAATATCGAGGCTGATCCCGGCGTAAATGTTGCCTGAGATGTCGGAGGTCCCCATGGCGCCGACGATGGGCTGAAAGATCCAGAGTTTCTCCGACCCGCGCCACTGGATGCCAACCTCGGCCGCGGTATTTTTCTGCCGGTTGAAGTCGAAATAGCCGCCCGAAATGGTCAGGAAGGACGGATCCTGCGCGCGTGCTTCGGCCGCATACCCGGCGACCAGCAGGCAGAGCGCCACGGCGAGGGCCCGTAAGCCTTTGTCGTAGAACGCCATGCTGGAGTACCCCCTGTCCCCGTTGCGGCCTAGCCTATACCAACCGCCCCCCTTGCGCGCAAGCGGGCGCCTCACCGTTAGTCTCAGAGGGCGGAAGCGGACCGACGAAATAGAGGGGGGACGACAGGCGTTGTCGCTGAAACGGCGGAGCTACAGCCCATGAAGCGCTGGTTCACCCTGGGGGCCGCGAGCGGTATCGCCGGCACACTCCTTTGGCCGGCCACACCTGCCTTGGCCGATTCGTTCTTGTTCGGCTACAGCTCCGGCCATAGGCATCGTCACCAAGACTATCACAGCCATCGCCGGCATCATCATTGGCCGCAGTATCACTACAGCTATTACCACTACCCGCCGCCGATCTATTACGCGCCGGCGCCGCGGGTGGTCTATCTCCCCACGCCGCCGCCGCTCACCGCGGCTCCCACCTCGCCACCCTACCGGACGGTGGACGGCCGGTATTGTCGTGAATACCAGTCCACGGTGACGGTCGGCGGCATGCCGCAGCCGAGCTACGGCACCGCCTGCCTGCAGCCCGACGGCACCTGGCGGGTCGCCAACTGACGGTTCACAGGGTCTTGTAGCGCTCCATCGCCGCGACCAGTGCTGCCCGGATTCCCGGCTCCATGGCGGAGTGCCCGGCATCCGAGACGACGAGATAAGTCGCCTCCGGCCAGGCCCGCACGAGATCGTCGGCACTCATGATCGGGCACACCATGTCGTAGCGCCCTTGGACGATGGTCGCGGGGATGCCGGCCAGGCGGCGCGCACCTTTGAGCAGTTGATCGTCGTCGAGAAAGCTGTTGTGACGGAAGTAATGAGCCTCGATGCGGGCCAGTCCCAGTGCCATGCGGTCCTCGGCGAAGGCCGACACCGTCTCCGGGCTGGGCAGCAGCGTGGAACAAGCACCCTCGTAGGTGCTCCAGGCGCGCGCGGCCGGCATGTGGATGGCCGGATCGGGATGGCTCAGACGGCGGAAATAGGCCTCCAGGATATCGCCGCGCTCGCTCTCTGGCAGAAACCCCGAAAACGCACGCCACGCCTCGGGAAAGACATGCCGCAGCCCATAGAGGAACCAGTCGATCTCCACCTTGCGGCAGAGAAAGATGCCGCGCAGCACCAGGGCGCGGCAGCGCGCAGCATGCGTCTCGGCATAGGCCAGCGCCAGGGTCGAGCCCCAGGAGCCGCCGAAGACCAGCCAGGAATCGATACCGAGATGACGGCGCAGGCGCTCGATGTCCTCGACCAGATGGGGGGTCGTGTTGTCGGCCAGATCGCCATGCGGGCGGGAACGGCCCGCACCCCGCTGATCGAAAATGATGATGCGGTAATGATGGGGATCGAAGAACCGGCGATGGGCCGGCGTCGAGCCGGCACCGGGCCCGCCATGTAGGAACACCACCGGCGCGCCCTTGGGATTGCCGCTCTGTTCCCAGTACATCGTGTGCCGACCGTCGAGATCCAGCATCCCGGCGGCATAGGGTTCGATGGGCGGATAGAGGTCGCTACGCGACGTTGAATCGGCGGCCATGCTCCAGAATTACCATCGGCCGCCCCCCCGTCAACCGGCTTACGCGTTACACTTTTGGCATGAGGGCACAATGGCTTGCGGGCGCTATCTCGATCCTGGTGTGCCAGGCGTCGGGCCAGACGCTGCCGCCCGGCCTGACCTCCGGCGAGCGCCTGCCGGTGCGCGAGGTGATCGACGGCGAGACGGTGCGCCTGGGCGACGGGCGCGAGCTGCGCCTCGCGGCCATCCTGGCACCCCGCTCTACCCCGCCTCGCGCCGGCCAGCCTGCTCGGCCCGATGCCGGGCTCGAGCGCCTGGCACTGGCGGCGCGCGAGGTGCTAGCCACGCTGATCGAGGGGCGGGACGTTGTGCTGTACGTGGCCCCTGGGCCACAGCGCGACCGTCATGGCCGCCTGACGGCCCATGTCGCCACGCCAGCGGCGGAGTGGGTGCAGGCCGTCCTGGTCTCAAACGGTCTCGCCCGTGTGCAGACGACGGCCGAAATCGACACTGGCGCCGATCTCCTGCTGCGCCTCGAAGCCGAGGCGCGGGAAGCCCAGCGTGGCCTCTGGCGTCACGAGGCGTTTCGCATCCGCGCGCCTGACGAACTCGGCCGCTGGATCGAGACCTTTCAGATCGTCGAGGGGGCTGCGGTGGTGTTGGCCGGGCATCCCGCCGGCCGCCTCGCCCTTGAGGGTCAGCGCGAGCGCCTCATTCTGAACCTGTCAACCCATGCCCGAGCCGAGCTGCGTGACGCCGGGTGGAACGTCGACCGGCTCGCCGGGATGCCCTTGCGGGTGCGGGGGTGGCTGCGCTGGCAGAACGGGCCGGTGATCGATGTGACGCATGCCGCGCAGATCGAGAGGCTGGTGCCGCCTCGAAAGTAGAATGCGTCTAGGCCTCGAGCCGCTCGACGACGGCGCCGTCAGGGGTCAGACAGGCCGCCACCAGCGGACCGCCGGCACCGCAGCCGGCATCGAGCGTCAGGGCATGCGGTCCCGGATCCGGCGCGGCGGCACCGCCGCCGTAGCCGCGCACGACGCACCGGTAATCGGCATAAGGGCCCTTCAACCTCGGCCAGGCCCCATGCCCCCACCACAGCGTATCCCCCTGCTCGGTCAGCGGCCGCCTTGGATCGAGCCCAGCATGCACGAAGAGCAGGCTGGCATCATCGGTGTGGGCGGCGCGGCGCAGAACGCTCATCAGTTCACGATGGCCGGGATGCGCGGCCATTGCCTGGCGCACCGCGGCGGTCCAGCGCCCGATGGCCATGGCGCCATCGCGCATCGCGGCACGGGCGCGCAGGGGATCGCCGCCATAGGCAAGCAGCGTCGCCTCTGCTCCTTGGCCCATCATCCAGTCTAGAATCTCGAGCGGGTTAACGGCGAAATGAAGCTGGAGCAGCTTCTGCCACATCTCCTCCTGGCTGCCGCGCAGATAGACGACGTCGGAGGCAAACATGTCAGGCCGGGCAATGACCTCGCGTCGGAAACGAAGCAACTCGTCGAGTGTGGCAATGATGCTGCCGCCGCGGCCGAGATAGTTACCGAGATAGACGAGCCGATCACCCGGCAGGAGCCGGGATGCGATGCCGTCGTGGATGACACAGAGGCGGTCGGCGTCACCGTGGATCGCGGCCACCGCCCAGACACGTGTCGCACGCCGGATGACCGCGAATTTGTGATCCGCAGGCCTTGGCGCCGGAGATTCCGCGACTCGACTTGCTCTCAGCATTCCCGAACGAGCTTATAGCGGCGAGACACCGCCCTGCTGCAATAAAAAAGGGCAGGCCTTGCGGCCTGCCCTTAATTTCCTCGCACTTGAGACGGCTCAGGCCGCCTTGAGCATCGCCTCGAGACGCTGCGTGGCGATATCCTCGGGAATCCGCTCCACCGCGGCGAACTCGCGCGCCAGACGGTCCAGCGCTGCCTGGTACATCTGGCGTTCGCTGAACGACTGATCGGGTTGTCCGGCGTTGCGATAGAGGTCGCGCACCACTTCGGCGATCGAACGCGGATCGCCCGAATTGATCTTTGCCTCGTACTCCTGGGCGCGGCGGCTCCACATCGTGCGCTTGATGCGCGAGCGGCCTTTGAGGGTGACCAGTGCCGCCTGCATCTCCTTGCGCGTGCACAGGCGCCGAAGCCCGGACGACTTTGCCTTGCTCACGGGCACGCGCAACGTCATCCGGTCCTTGTCGAACTGGATGACCAGCAGCCTAAGCTTCTGGCCGACGATTTCCTGGGTCTCGATGCTACCGATCTTGCCGACGCCATGCGTCGGGTACACGACATGGTCGCCCGCCGCGTAGCCGACATCATCGGTCTCGCGCGCAACCTTCTTGATGCCAGTCTTGCTCTTGGTAACGCTCATGAACCACCTTTCACGTCACGGCACTGCCGCATTCCGCCGCCTCTGACACGGCAAATTCCGTGGCCTGGCCACCAGACCGATGCCTGGCAAGCGGGGACGGAGTATCCATGTCGCGGGCTTGGCTACCCGATGCGATCCCTTGGCTTAGGGTTCGCTCGGGCGCGTACAGTCGCTCACCCGATAATGTTGTAATCCTATCACAATCTTACAACACTTACACCCGCCGTCCCCAGGGAGACAAGCCTATAGATAAGAATAACAATAACTTATATAGGCTATCTAGCGGCTGGCTTGGGACTAAAATGCTTTCCAAATTTATCTGGGATTCCCTTCCAGGTATCGGCGTCTCCGGGCGCCTCTCCCTTCCGGGTAATATTCGGCCATTCCTCAGCGTACTGCGTATTGATTGTTACCCACTTCTCCGCGCCCGGATCGGTATCCGGGATGATCGCCTCGGCTGGGCACTCCGGCTCGCAGACCCCACAATCGATGCACTCGGCTGGTTTAATAACCAGCATGTTCTCGCCCTCGTAGAAGCAATCCACGGGACAGACCTCGACGCAGTCCATGTACTTGCACTTGATGCAGGCTTCAGTGACGACATAGGTCATCGTCAAACAACTCCGACAAGACGGTGGGTGGATCGGCGGCTGCGTAACACGGGGATTCCAGCCACGCAACCCTGCGCAATTTGCGGGTAAGGTCGTCGCGCCTACTTGACCAGCGTCACCGGGACCGGGGCGCGCTGCAGCACCTCGGTCGCGGCACTACCCAGTAGCAGGCCGCCGAGCGGGCTGGCCGTGCGAGTGCCCATGACAATGCGATCGGCGTGGAGCTCACTGGCCAGCCGCGCCACAGTGTCGCCGAGCGGCCCGACAAGGACGTGGAGCGTCGCCTTCAGGCCGAGTTCGTCAAGGAGCGTGCGCAGTGGCGCCAACGCCTTTTCAGCCTCCACACGGTGAAAGTCCTGCACGGCATCCTTGCCAGCATAGGCCCGCGCGGTGCCGATCGGCGGCTGCACGTTGAGCACATGAAGTTCGACCCGGGCGGCGTTGCCGCGCACGAGCTCAGCCACTGCGCGCACCGCGCGGGCCGCACTGGCTGAGCCGTCCGCGGGGACCAGTACCTTGAGGGGCGACCCCGAGGTAAGCGCCGGGGCGGGGGCCGCGGCCTCGGCCAGTGCTGCGGCACGCGCCCGGCGGCGGCTGACCAGGACGTTGAGGGATTCGACGAGAACCGAGAAGGCCATCGCGGCATAGAGATAGGCCTTGGGAATCTGGAACCCGAAGCCCTCGGCAACCAGCGCCATGCCGATCAGCAGCACGAAGGCGAGAGCCAGCATCTTCACCGTCGGGTGGGTATGGATAAAGCGCATGATCGGGCCCGAGGCGAAGAGCATCACAGCTACGGCGACGACGATCGCCACGACCATGACCCAGATATCGCTTGCCATGCCGACCGCGGTGATCACGGAATCGAACGAGAAGACGACATCGAGCACGACGATCTGGGTGATTGCGGCGGCGAAGCTGCCGACGGCACGGGTCTGACCCGGACGGCCCGCCTCTTCCACGGCGGCGTGCATCTCGTGCACCGCCTTCCAGAGCAGGAACAGACCGCCGCCGAGCATGATCAGGTCACGGCCGGAGAAGCTCTGGCCGAATAGCGTGACCAGCGGCTGGATCAGGCCGGCAATCCAGCTGATGACGAAAAGCAGCGCCAGCCGAGTAATCAGCGCCAGCGCCAGCCCGACCAAGCGTGCCTTTTCGCGCTGAGCCGGAGGCAGCGCATTAGCAATAACCGCAATCATCACGATGTTGTCGATCCCGAGGACGATCTCGAGAGCGGTCAGGGTCACTAGACTGGCAAGGATCTCGGGGCTTAGTAGGTCCACGGGTTTATTCGCCTAAATGGAAAGCGCCGCCGACATCTCGGGTGCCGGCGGCGCGCAAGATACAGATACTCAGGAGTGGGAGTGGCTGGCGGCGGGCGCTCCCTTCATACGGCGGGCAGCCCATCCGACGATCTCCCCGACCAGCACTGCAATCACCGCTGCGAAGACCGGCCGGATGGCAAGCATGGTGGTCACCATGGCCCCCGGATCGGCCTCGCCCGGGGACGCAACGCCGGCGTTGTAGCCCAAGGCGCTCGCGCCGGTGGCGACCAGCAGGGGGGCACGCGAAATCACGAGACGGGCAAGCAATTGCATGCCGACCGCCGCACCCGCCACCGCGGCAGCACCCGCCGCCTCGCCGGCGACCGTGGCCGCGCTGGGGGCAGGCGGCGGGGCAATGAACCGGCCAACCGCCACGATGCCCACGGCGCCGAGCAGCGGACCCCAGTCGTGCAGCCAATGGGCATTGGCCTCGATCCACGGCTCAATCGCCAGATCGGTGATCATGACCTCGGCGCCGATATAGCCGATGAGCGCCGCACCGCCAGGGATGATGACCGGCCAGCGGTTGATCAGAGTGATCAGCAGTGTCGCACCGTAGACGACCAGCGGCACGCTGATGACCAGGCCGATGATCAGCAGGGCGTAGCTGCCCTTGGCGGCCGCCGCGACGGCAATGACGTTGTCGAGGCTCATCACCGCATCGGCGATCAGCACGATGCGCACCGCGGCCATGAGATTGGCGCCGGCATCGACGTCACCGTGGTCGTCCTGCGGCATCATCAGCTTGTAACCGATCCAGAAGAGGAGCAAACCGCCAACGAACTTGAGGTAGGGGATCGTCATCAGATAGACGATGAAGATCGTGAAGATGACGCGCAGCACGACGGCGGCACCAGCACCGAGGATGATGCCCCATTTCTGCTGCTTCGGCGGAAGGTTGCGGCAGGCCAGCGCGATGACCACCGCGTTGTCGCCCGACAGGATGATGTTGATGCCGATGATCTGAAGCAGCGCCAGCCAAAATTGCGCGTCGAGTTCCACCACAAACCTCCCTTGGCCGACAGTCACTCGTCGGTGACGCGGCCCGCGTGCAACCGATCGATGGCGCGGCGTTCGGCCTTGGTGGGCCGCCCCGTCCCCGCATCGCGGCGGCCAATTTCCGGGTTCGCAGCCGGCGAATCAAGCGAAACCGGACATGACAGGTCGTCATAGAGCGTCCGAGCCTCCGGCGCCGGCCCACGCCGCACGGCCAGGGCAAGGATCTTGATCACTCGGATATGGGGGCCCAGCGGAAAGGTTAAGACATCGCCCGGCCGGACGCCGTAGTGGGCTTTGTGCGTCGCCTGACCCGACACGCGCAACCGACCTTCCTCGCAGAACTTTGCCGCAAGGCTGCGCGACTTGAAGAAACGGGCGCACCACAGCCACTTGTCCAGGCGCTGGCTGGTCTCGCTCACTGCGGCTTGAGCCGGCGCAGGCTGGCGAAGGGCGACGCCTCGTCGTGCGCACTCGTCCGTGGCGCGTCGCGGCGAGCCGGCCGCGGTACGAAGACCATGCCCGGCATGGCGCGATAGCCGAGCGCGGCCAGCACGCCGGCCAGATCGTTCTCGGCAACGCCGATCGACGTAGCGAAGTCGCGCGTCGCAGCAAACGGTCCCCTCTTGGCGAGGCCCCGAAGCCGCCCGGCCAGGCTTTCGACCCGGTCCGCGCGCGCAATGACGGGGCCGACGGCAAGATAGAGACAGGCGGTGTAGAAACCCGCCGGCAGCGTCGCGGCATCGCGCCGGATGGAGCGTTGCCGGGGAATGGCGGCGATGGCCTCGGCAGGGTCGCGGCCGTGGGCGCAAGCCCAGAGCACGGCGCGTAGCATCGTGCTCGATTGATTCTGCAGCGCCGGAAGATAGATGGCGATCTGGCCGAAATGGACGCCGAGCCGCGCCAGCGCACCGCGATCCTGCTTGCCGAAGGCCTCGAGCTGGGCGGAGACCTCGCGCCGGACCACACAGCCGAGCCGCAGCGCCAGCTCAAAGGCCAGGCCGCGGGCGGCACCGGTCAACGGCGCATCGCGCAGGGTGCAGAGCGGCGCCAAGACGCCCGCGATATGGCGGTCGACCCAGCCCTGCAGATGCCGGCGGACGTCGTCGCGATGGCGGGGCTCCAGCAGATCGGCCGGCAGGGTGTCGACGCGCGGAGAGAGCGGCGTGTCGCCGGCCATCAGCCGCGCGACCGGCTGGCCTTGCCAGCGCACCAGGCCGCGCTCGTCGAGCGCGAACGCAGCGTCGCCGGCGGCGAGGAAGCTGCGCACGCGCCCGCCGGCGTCGCGCCGCAGCGCCTTGTTGGCAGCTGCCAGCAGATCGCGTCCGCCGCCGTCGCGCGCTTCGCTGTCGGCAACGAAATTGAAGCCTTCGAGCTTGCCGGCAAACTCGCCCTCGACCAGCACCTCGCCCTGGTCGTTGACCGCCGCAGCAAGGCCGCCGCCGGCCTTGCGCGCCCGGGCAACCGCGGCGGCGCGGCGGTCGACGAAACGCTGCGTCAGCCGCTCGTGCAGCACATCTGAGAGGCGATCCTCGACCTCACGCGCCCGCGCCTGCCAGTGCTCCGCGTCTTCCAGCCAGTGCGGACGATGCGATACGTAGGTCCAGGTGCGGATCCGCGCGATACGCTCAAGCAGCGCATCGATATCCCCCTCGACGTTGCTCAGCCGCGCGATCTGGCTCGCTATCCAGTCGGTCGGCAGCCTTCCTTCGCGGCACAGATGGCCGAAGATGCGCGCCACCAGGTTGACATGCGCGTCGCCCAAGGCCTTGCGGAAATCCGGGATCTGGCAGGTCTCCCACAGCAGCTTGATGTCCCGCTCGCCGCGCAGCGTGCCGACCGCCGGATCTCGGGCCAGCGCCGCCAGTGTCAGATGGTCATCAGCATCGCGGGTGCGTAACAGGCCCTGCACCGGCGGTGGGGCTTCGAGGCTAGCCAGCAGGGCGCCGGGCGAAGCGAAATCGAGAGCGGTGTTGCGCCACTGGAACGCGGCCAGGGCTGGGAAGCGATGCTCCTCGATGGCAGTGATCACCTCCGGATCGAGCGCCCCAAGCTCGCGGCCGCCGACATTGGTTGTCGTGCCGAAGGTGCCGTTGTTCATGTGACGGCCGGCGCGCCCGGCAATCTGCCCGAGCTCTGCCGGGGTAAGCCGCCGCATGCCTCGCCCGTCGAACTTCGTCAGCTGGGCGAAGGCGACGTGGTCGATGTCCATGTTCAGACCCATGCCGATGGCATCGGTGGCGACCAGGAAATCGACCTCGCCGGCCTGGTACATCGCCACCTGGGCGTTGCGCGTGCGCGGGCTGAGCGCACCGAAGACCACGGCGGCACCACCGCGCTGGCGGCGCACCAGCTCGGCCATGCCGTAGACCTCGGCCGCCGAGAAGGCGACCGCAGCCGAGCGCCGCGGCAGGCGTGTGATCTTCTTCGGGCCGGTCCAGCTCAGGGTGGAGAAGCGCGGCCGGGCGATGAACTCGACACCCGGTACCAGGACGCGGATGAGGCGCCTGGCGGTCTCGGCACCAAGGAACATAGTCTCGGCATAGCCGCGGGCGTGCAGCAGCCGGTCGGTGAAGACATGGCCGCGCTCGCGATCGGCCGCCATCTGGATCTCGTCGATGGCAAGAAAGGCGACCTCGCGGTCCAGCGGCATCGCCTCGACCGTGCAGACGAACCAGCGCGGGCTGGGCGGCAGGATACGCTCCTCGCCGGTCACCAAGGCCACGCTGTCGCGGCCCTTGAGGCGCGCAATCTTGTCATAGTTCTCGCGGGCCAGGAGACGCAGCGGAAAGCCGATCATGCCGCTGCGATGCGCGAGCATCCGCTCAAGCGCCAGATGGGTCTTGCCGGTGTTGGTCGGCCCCAACACCGCGACGATCCGCGCCCCGCCTACAAGCGGTCGCGAAGACCCGCCGTCCGTGTTCACACCTCAAGAATTGGACGATTCGCCCGGAGATTCAAGCTTTAACGGGCTGCGCTGGCCTGCTTGCCAGAAGCGATCTTCCCCCTTGTCCAAGCATCGTTCTTTGCCTAAATGCTGACCACAAGCATACCCCCATACCCGATAGCCATGAGCCAGACCGCCGCCCCCGAAACCCTGAGCTTCCAGGCCGAAGTTGGCCGGCTGCTCGATATCGTTGCCCATTCGCTCTACAGCGACCGCCGCGTCTTCTTGCGCGAGCTGATCTCCAACGGCTCAGACGCTTGCGACCGTCGGCGCTACGAAGCACTGACCCGCCCCGAGCTCGCCCCGCCCGACAACGAGTACCGGATCGAGCTCATACTCGATACCCAGGCCCGCACGCTGACCGTGGGCGACAACGGCATCGGCATGAACCGCGCGGACCTCGTCGAGAATCTCGGGACCATCGCCCGTTCTGGCACCGCCGCCTTCGTCAAGTCGCTCACCGGCGACGCCAAGAAGGATCTGCCGCTGATCGGTCAGTTCGGTGTCGGCTTCTATTCGGCCTTCATGGTGGCCGACCGTGTCACCGTCGAGACGCGCAAGGCCGGCGACGAGCAGGCGTGGCGCTGGTCCTCCGACGGCAAGGGCGAGTTCACCCTTGAGCTGGCCGAGCGCAAGGCGCCCGGCACCTCGGTCATCCTGCATATGCGCGAGGATGCCGGCGAATTCCTCGACCCGGAGAACCTGCGCGCCGTCGTCCGCCAGTACTCGGACCATGTGGCAATCCCGATCCGCCTCGGCGGCGAGAAGGGCGAGACGCTCAACCGGGCCTCGGCGCTGTGGATGCGCCCACGCAATGAGGTCACCGCCGAGCAGCATAAGGAGTTCTATCACCACGTCGCCCATGCCTTCGATGAGCCCTGGCTCACCTTGCACTGGCGGGCCGAGGGAAAAATCGAATACACCGGCCTGCTTTACGTCCCCGCCTCGCGTACGCTCGACCTGTTCCATCCCGACCGCAAACACGGGGTGAAGCTCTATGTCCGCCGCGTCTTCATCACCGACGGCGAGAAGGATCTGCTCCCGGGCTATCTGCGCTTCCTGCGTGGCGTGATTGATTCCGAAGATCTGCCGCTCAACATCAGCCGCGAGATGCTACAGAACAATCCCGTTCTCGCGCTGATCCGCAACGGCGTTGTCAGCCGCCTGCTGGGCGAACTGGAGAAAAAAGCGAAGGACTCGGCCGAGGACTACACGAAGTTCTGGGAGAGTTTCGGCGCCGTCCTCAAGGAAGGCCTCTACGAGGATCCGCCCAATCGCGACAAACTATTTGGCCTAGCGCGTTTCGCCAGCACGCAGGGAGCCGGCCTGCACAGCCTGGCCGACTATGTCGGCCGTATGAAGGAAGGCCAGGAAGCGATCTACTACATAGCCGGCGACGAGCAGGCCGCGTTGGCCACCAGCCCGCATCTCGAAGGCTACCGCAAGCGCGGTGTCGAGGTGCTTCTGCTCAACGACCCGGTCGACGAGTTTTGGACGGCGCAGGTCGGCGTCTATCGGGGAAAGAAGTTCAAGTCGGTGACACGGGGTGGCGCCGATCTCAGCAAGATCCCGCTGCCCGAGGGGGCCGAAAAGAAGGCGACTGAAGCCGAGGCCGACATGGCGCCGCTGCTCGCCCTGCTGCGGCTCACACTGCAGGACGCGGTTAAAGATGTGCGCGTGTCGCAGCGCCTGACCGACAGCCCGGTCTGCCTGGTTGCCGACGAGAACGATCTCGACATCCATCTCGAGCGCATGCTGCGCCTGCATAAGCAAATCGAAAAAGAGTCGAAACGCATCCTCGAGATCAACCCCGAGCACGCGCTGATCCGCTCGCTGGTCGCGGCGCTCGGCAAGGGGACCGTCAGCGAGCCGCTCAACGACGCCGCCTTCCTGCTCCTCGATCAGGCGCGGTTGCTGGAAGGCGAGCCGATCCCCGATCCGGCGGCCTTCGCGCGGCGCATGACCGCGGTGCTGGGACGGAGTTTCGGCGCCTAGCGCGCCGGGTCGACGACAAGCGAGGCGAGAACCGCTCCTGGGCCTGAGGCCAGCTCGCTCTGCACAACGATGGCGCAGCCTTTGCCCGCCATGGCCGCGTTGAGGCCCAGCGGCAGTGCGACGGCCTCGCCGGTATAGCGGCCGAGCACCCGCAGCTCGCGCACCACGTTGTAGTTGCCGAGACTACGGCCGGCGTTCTCGTTACGCCGCACCGCGGTGCGGTGCTCGGGCTCGAACACCGCCAGCCAGACCACTGCAGCGGTTTCGACCTTGCCGCCTTCGACTTTCACCACATCGCCGTCCAGTCGCAGCGACGGCCGGCTGGCTGTATTCACGTCGCGCTGGCGCGCCGCCTGGGCAATCAGACCGTCGATGGTCGAGCGTTCCGAACCGACGCCCTGCAGCCGCCCGTCGATCACCATCTGCGGCGTGTAGACATAGCGCTGCATGAGCGCGCGCTGATAGTTGCGTTGGCGCGCGGTAAAGGCCGGCTGGGCGAAAGGATCCTTCCAGCCGATATAATCCCAGTAGTCGACGTGCCAGGAGAGCGCCAGCACGTCACGACGCTTCGCCAGTTCTCCGAGGTAGATATCGGCCGGCGGACAGGAGTTGCAGCCCTGGCTGGTGAACAGCTCGACCACGACCGGGTTCAGGCGCTCGGCCGCCAGGGCCGGCGCCGCGAGCCCGGCGACAGCCACCAGGGCAATGAGGGTTTTCATGGCATCAGTGTCGCGCCCCGTACGGCACGCGGCAAATCACCAAGCGGTGAGCCTCGTCACGGGCGCGTGAATAGAACAGCCGACTGGCGCGTTGTTCTCGGCGACCGACCGGAGAGGCACGCCATGACCAACCTCGCCTATGCCCTGGTGCTCAGCGCCGCGCTGGCCGCGGCTTACAACCCCGCCGCCGCCCAAACAGCGCCGCAGGCCGGGCAAGAGCAGTCGCCCGAAGCGCTGCTGCGTGCCGGCATCGAGAACCTGCTGCGCGCCCTGGGCCTGGCGCTACAGAGCCTGCCGCAATACGAGGTGCCGCAGATCAACGAGTACGGCGATATCGTCATCCGCCGGATCAACCCGGCGAAACCGCGACCGCTGCCACCGACCGTGGAAGAACCGCGGCGGCTCTAGGCCGCCGCGGTCTCCGGTTTCCTTATTCGATCTTCGGCAGGCCCTGCGGGCTGTCAGGACGCTTTCAGCAAGCTTCTCAGCACGTACGGCAGGATGCCGCCGTGGCGGAAATACTCGACCTCGTCGAGCGTGTCGATACGGCAGAGCAGCGGCACGGTCTGCTTCGAGCCGTCCTTGCGCGTGATGGTCATGGTCACCGTCATGCGCGGCTTGATGCCGTCCTTGATGCCGGTGAGGTCGATGATCTCGGTGCCGTCGAGCTTGAGGGTCTTGCGGTCCACGCCCTCGGGGAACATCAGCGGCAGCACGCCCATGCCCACGAGGTTCGAGCGGTGGATACGCTCGAAGGTCTCGACGATCACCGCCTTGACGCCGAGGAGCAGCGTGCCCTTGGCCGCCCAGTCGCGTGACGAGCCGGTGCCGTATTCCTTGCCGCCGAAGATGACCAGCGGCACGCCGTCCTTCTTGTACTTCTCAGCGGCGTCAAAGATCGACATGACCTCGCCCGAGGGCTGGTGCTTGGTCACACCGCCCGAGGTACCAGGTGCCGTCTCGTTCTTGAGGCGAATGTTGGCGAATGTGCCACGCATCATCACCTCGTGATTGCCGCGGCGGGCACCGAAGGAATTGAAATCCTGCGGCCGCACCTGGCGCTCGATGAGGTAGTTGCCCGCCGGGCCGTCCTTCTTGATCGAGCCGGCCGGTGAGATGTGGTCAGTGGTGATGCTGTCGGCGAGGATGGCCAGCGGCCGTGCGCCATGCACGTCGCTGAGGCTGCCTGGCTCCTTTGGCATGCCCTCGAAATAGGGGGCGAGTTTCACGTAGGTCGAGCCGTCCTCCCACTTGTAGGTCATGCCGGCCGAGGTGGTCATCTTCTGCCAGCGCGTGTCGCCCTTGAAAACGTTCGAATAGCGCTTCTTGAACATCTCCGACGTCAGGCCCTTCTTGATCGTCTCCTGGACCTCGGCGTTGCTCGGCCAGATGTCCTTGAGATAAACCGGCTGGCCGTCCTTGCCCATGCCCAGCGGGTCCTTGGTGATGTCCTTGAGCAGCGAGCCAGCCAGCGCATAGGCGACGACCAGCGGCGGCGAGGCGAGATAGTTCGCCTTCACCTGGGCGTGGACGCGGCCTTCGAAGTTGCGGTTGCCGGAAAGCACGGCGCAGACCGTGAGGTCTTTCTCGTCGATCGCCTCGGCGATGTGGTCCGGCAGCGGACCCGAATTGCCGATGCAGGTCGTGCAGCCGAAGCCGACGATGTTGAAGCCGATGGCGTCGAGATGTTCCTGCAGACCGGCGGCGGCCAGATAGTCCTGCACCACCTGCGAACCGGGCGCGAGCGAGGTCTTGACCCACGGCTTGGCCTGCAAGCCCTTGGCGCGGGCGTTGCGCGCCACGAGACCGGCGGCCATCAGCACGGCCGGGTTGGAGGTGTTGGTGCACGAGGTGATGGCGGCGATCACCACGTCCCCGTGCCGCAGCTCGTGATTGGCGCCGGCGACCTTGACCGGGCCCTTGGCGGCCTTGGGTCCGAGCAGCTCGGGCAACGCCTTCTCGAAACCGGCCTTGGCGCCGGAAAGGGCAACGCGGTCCTGTGGACGCTTCGGCCCGGCGAGCGAGGGCTCGACCGTGCCCATGTCGAGCTCCAGCGTGTCGGTGAAGATCGGGTCGGGCGTCGAGGCGTCGCGCCACATGCCTTGCGCCTTGGCATAGGCCTCGACCAGAGCGACGCGGCCGGGGTCGCGGCTGGTGAATTTGAGGTAGTTGATCGTCTCCTGGTCGATGGGGAAGAAACCGCAAGTAGCGCCGTATTCAGGCGCCATGTTGCCGATGGTGGCGCGGTCGGCGAGCGACATCTGGTCGAGGCCCGGGCCATAGAACTCGACGAACTTGTTCACCACGCCCTTCTTGCGCAGCATCTGGGTGACGGTGAGCACGAGGTCGGTAGCGGTAGTGCCTTCCTTCGGCTTGCCGGTCAGCTTGAAGCCGATGACCTCCGGGATGAGCATGGACACCGGCTGACCGAGCATCGCGGCCTCGGCCTCGATGCCGCCGACACCCCAGCCAAGTACGGCCAGGCCATTGACCATCGTGGTGTGGCTGTCGGTGCCGACCAGTGTGTCGGGATAGGCGATGGTCTTGCCGTCGATCTCCGCGGTCCACACGGTCTGCGAGAGGTTCTCCAGGTTGACCTGGTGGCAGATGCCCGTGCCCGGCGGCACGACGCGGAAATTGGCGAAAGCCTGGGCGCCCCAGCGCAGGAAGTTGTAGCGCTCGCCGTTGCGCTCGTATTCGAGCGCCACGTTCTTCTCGAAGGCGTCCTTGGTGCCGAAATGGTCGATCTGCACCGAATGGTCGATGACCAGGTCGACGGGCGAGAGCGGGTTGATCTTCTTGGCATCGCCGCCCATGCGCACCATCGCGTCGCGCATCGCGGCGAGGTCGACCACGGCGGGCACGCCGGTGAAGTCCTGCATCAGCACGCGCGCCGGTCGGTAGGCGATCTCGCGGTCGGAACGGCGGTCCTTGGCCCATTGGCCCATCGCCTTGACATCGTCGACCGTGACACTGCGCCCGTCTTCGTAGCGCAGCAGGTTCTCCAGCAGATACTTGAGCGACACCGGCAGCCGCGAGATGTCGCCGATCCCGGCCTTGGCCGCCGCCTCCAGACTGAAATAGTCGTAGCTCTTGCCACCGGCGTTGAGGGTGCGGCGGGTTTTCAGAGTGTCATGACCAATAGCGGGCACGGGAAAGCTCCTTCTCCCAATAAGGAACATGGACGACGGTCGGCGTCTGAAGGCGCGCCTGCCGCCGCAGAAGTCGTTGATCTAGCACGCCAAGAGTTAAATTTGGTTAATTTCAAATCCCGGCGCTAGCGGGCGGCGGCGGCCTGCGATTCGAGAGCCGCTTGGCCGGCCGCCGTCAGCTTCACCATGGTCTGGCGCTCGGCATTGCCTTCCAGTCGCACCAGCCCGGCAATCGTCGCGTCTTCCCACACGGAGAGCCGCGGACAGCTGGTGCGCCAAGCCTCCATGGTTTCGGCGTAGGTGCGGGGGCGCTCGGCCACCCAGGCGAGGAATTGAACGGTCAGCAGGCGGAGGGCATCGCTCATGGTGCACAGCCTAGGCCTGTGCCGTCCATCTGTCCAATATATGGAAATTGGATTTTCCATATTATACAAGTATGGAATGGAGCTACGCCATCTGCGCTACTTCGTCGCCGTCGCCGAGGAGCAGCACGTCACCCGCGCCGCCGAACGACTGGGCATACAGCAGCCACCGCTCAGTCAGCAGATCCGGGCGCTCGAAGCCGAGCTCGACGTCCAGCTCTTCCGCCGCAAGTCGCGAGGCGTCGAGCTCACCCAGGCCGGCGAAGCGCTGTTCCACGACGCACGAACTATCCTGGCACGCGTCGAGCACGCGGTCGCGGCAGCCCGCCGCGCGGCACGCGGCGAGCAGGGCCGCATCGCCATCGGCTTCACCAGCTCCGTGCCGTTCCATCCCTTCATGTCGCGCATCATCCGCGGCTTTCGTGAAGCCTACCCGCTGATCTCGCTGGCGCTGGAGGAAGGTGGCACGAGCGAACTCGTCGACGGCGTCCGCCAGGAGCGCATCGACGCGGCGTTCATCCGCTCCCCCGTCGTCGACCCGCTCGGCCTCGAAGTCCGGCCATTACTCGAGGAGGAGATGGTCGTGGCGCTGCCGGCAGGTCACGCGCTGGCTCGAAACGACAAGGCGGCGCTGCCGCTCTCCGCCCTCGCCGCCGAGACCTTCATTCTCTATCGGCGCCCCATCGGCCCCGGCCTCTATGACTCCATCCTCGCCGGCTGCCACCGCGCTGGCTTCAGTCCACGCGTCGGCCAGGAAGCCCCGCGCATGTTGTCGACTCTGAACCTCGTCGCCGCCGGCCTCGGCGTGTCAATTGTCCCAGCCTCGATGCAGGGACTGCATATGGATGGTGTCTCGTTCAAGCCATTGAATGATAAACCGCCGCTGCGTGCTCCGCTGACCTTCGCGCACCGGCGCAATGAGCGTTCACCCGTCGTGCAGCGCTTCATCAGCCTGATCAGCCAGGCCATAGCGAAGCCGCGCTCCCGCGGCTGATTTGATCCAGAAATTTTTCTAGCTGTGCATGCTACAAACGGCAATCCCATGATATTTTAGCTAAAATTTATTCACCGGAGTCGCCGATGAGCAACTGGAAGACCGAAGCAGACATTCGCGCGGAGAAGGCGAAGAACGCGCCGCCGCCGAAGATGGATGCGCCCCGTAAGCAGGAGTTGGAGGGTGTCCTGCAGCGGCTCGGCTCGGTTACGGCCGTCTTTCAGATGCGCGCTGAGGCGCTGCCGGTACAGAGCTTCCGGCGGCTGAGCGAACTCATGGACATCTACATCGCCGGCGGCCACCGAGCGATTGGCGAAGGCCAGGACTTCGTGCATGAGGGCATCAAGCTTTCCGACGAGGAAACGCGCGATCTGCACAAGCTGATGCGCGAAATCTTCAACGTCGACGCCGGCAGCAAGAACTAACGCCGGCCGCCAAGCTCCGCGCGACGCGCCTTCAGCCTTTCTACCGTTGCCAGACTGGCTGCCAGCAGCTCCGGATAGTCCGCCCGCTCGATCAGGACCGCCCTCACTCGGGACGTGGAGACCGTGGCAATGCCGCCGAACTGACTGGCGGCGCGCTGCAGCCCGGCCGTAAAGCGGTCGTCTGCTAGGCCGCTGAACGGTTTCCCGTCGCTGCCGCGCAGGTTGATGAACAGCAGCTGGCTGCCGCGTGCCGTGAAACCGCCGGCCAGAGCCGGCTCGATCGCCGCCGCCAGACGGAAGAAGTGGTCGGCCAGGGTCGGCGTCACCGACGGGAGCGTGACCGCGACGACCAAGCTGCCCTCGGTTGCGTCGCGCCAAATCAGCACGGCCGACTGGTCGAAGACGTAGCCGAAGGCCGCGGCAGCGCGACGGGCTTGCTCGTCGCCGACCTCCAGGGTCAGCAGAACGGCCGGATTGATCTTTGCCATGTGGCCGCCCGGGACGATCTCGGCATCGAACAGGCCGGGATCGAGCCCGATTGCGGCCAACCCAGCTGGCCCGAGCTCCGAGATCAGCACCGCTGCGGTTTCGGACTTCGTCGCGAAGGGAATCGAAGGATCTCCGTCGCCGCCGGTCTCGAAGGCGATGAACCAGGGCTCGGCCGCACGCAGCGGAGCCGCCGCCAGCAGCGCGGCGGCAACGATGACGAGAAAACAGCGGCGGGTGAGTCGGAGGCTCAGAATGCCGGGACTGTAGCGCCGCGGCCGACGCGATTACAGCCGCACGTATTCGTAGTCCGGCGGATGACCGCCGATACCACGCTCGGGCGGAGCGATCCAGCCCGCGACCTTGCCTGGATCGACCACGCGTTTCATCAGCGACTTGACGAAGGCGCGGTCAGTGTCCGAGGGCAGCCAAGCCTGTTTCTGCCGCGCCCAGTCTTCCGCCGACAACACCGCACCCGCCGGGTCGACTGGCTGGCCGGCCCACACACCGACGGTACGGTTGAAACGTGGGCTGGGTAGGCGAATCTCGCTCTTGCTGCCGGACTTGGCGAGGATGCGGTTCCACAGCCGCAGGCCGACCTCGCAGTCGCGGATATAGGCCTCGCGCACCACCTCGTTGAGGGCGTTGCGCATCGGCACGTCCTCGCGGCCCTTGGGCGAGTCGAGGTTGAAGCTCGCGTCGCGGATGTCATGGTCCTCGAACGCGGTCATCTCGTCTGGCCGTCCCTTGATGCCGTTGGCAAAAGTCGTGGCCGCGTTGCTCGAGACCTCGGACCCGAAGAGATCGAGGGACGAGGTGAACCAGAAATTGAGATAGCGCTGCAGGGTCGGCAGATCGATGGCGCCGGACCGGCGCACGGCCTCCGGCTTTTCCGAGCCGATTTCCTTCATCACGTCGGCAGTGCGTTTGACGACGCGACCAAGGCCGAGCATGCCGACCGACATGTGATAGGCCTCCTCGGTCAGCATGAACCGGCAGGTGCGAGCCAGCGGGTCGAAACCGCTCTCGGCCAGGCACTTGAGCTGATACTTGCCATCACGGTCGGTGAAGTAGGTGAAGCAGAAGAACGACAGCCAATCCTCGACCGGCTCGTTGAACGTGTTGAGGATGCGCGGGTTGTCGCGGTTGCCGGAATGGCGCTCGAGCAGTGCCTCAGCCTCCTCGCGGCCATCGCGGCCGAAATAGGCGTGCAGCAGGTAGACCATCGCCCAGAGATGGCGGCCTTCCTCGACATTGACCTGGAAAAGCGAGCGAAGGTCGTAGAGCGACGGGCAGGTGTGGCCGAGCAGGCGCTGCTGCTCGACCGAGGCCGGCTCGGTGTCGCCCTGGGTGACGATCAGGCGGCGCAGAGTCGAGCGGTGCTCGCCCGGCACCTGCTCCCACGCTGGCTGGCCGCGGAAATCGCCGAACCCGATCTTGCGCTCGGGATACCTGTCGGCGAGGAAGATGCCCCAACGGTAATCCGGCATCTTGACGCTGCCGTAGGTCGCCCAGCCTTGCGCGTCCACACTGGTCGCCGTGCGGAGGTAGACGTCGGCGCCGTTGAAATCGGTCGGCCCCATGTCGCGCCACCAGCCGAGGAAGCGCGGCTGCCAGTGCTCCAGTGCGCGCTGCAGCACACGGTTGTCGGTCAGGTTGACGTTGTTGGGAATACGCTCAGCGTAGGAAATCGACATCACACCCGCTCCCAATCGAAGCGTGCCTTGCTGCCGGAGCCGAAGAGCTTGAGCGCGCCCTTCTCGCCCACGGCGTTGGGGCGGTTGAAGATCCAGTTCTGCCAGGCCGAGAGGCGGCCGAAGATCCGTGTGAGCATCGTCTCCGCCCCGCCGAAGCGCAGATTGGCTTCGAGCCCGGTCAGCGCGTCGGGCGAGAGCGAGGCGCGCTCCTCGATGGCGAGGCGGATCTCGTCCTCCCAGTCGAGTTCGTCCGGCGTGAAGGTCACCAGGCCGAGCTTTAGCGCCTCGGGAGCGGCCAACGCCTGGCCGAGCCGGCCGCGACAGGCGGCAATCGCCGGCTCGTCGTCCTGGAAACGCAGCGACAGGCGCGTGCGCCTGGCCGGCGTGTTCAGCAGGTTATTGAAGCTGAACTCGTCGAGCACGATCGTGGGACTTGCGTCGCCGTCGGCGGCGTCAAGCATGTAGATGCGATCGACGGCCAGCGCCACCTCGAAGAAAAGGCCGGCGAAGCAAGAGCCCGCGTCGATCACGGCGAACAGGCTGCGCGAAGAGACGTCGAGCCGCTGCAGGGTGCGACGCCACAGGCCGATAGTCTCGCGCACAAGCCAGTGATCCTTGTGACGCAGCATGGCGCTGCCCGCTGTCAGCAGCGCCTCGGCGGTGCCGCATGAGCGCAGGATCCAGAGTCCGATCTCCGGCTGGTTGACCCGGAGACTGAGGATGGCGTCGTCGAGCTCCCTCGCAAAGCGCAGCGGCCACCACTCCGCCCCCTGCGCCACGATGCCGTCGATGTCCGCCGGCGGTGCGGCATCGGGCGCCTTCATCGTGAACGTCGCGGTGCGGCCGTCGGCGTCGAGTGTCACGTCGAGCGAGGAGTAGCGATAGCCGCTGGCGTCCTCCGCGCGCCGCAGCCGGGTCAGCGTTACACCTTTCGCACCTTTCGGCCGGTCGCTGCCCACGGCCATGGCCGCGGCGCGTTCGCGCACCACCCGGTCGAAATCGGCCGGGCGGGCAATGTGGTCGACCAGTTTCCACTCGCGCGCCCGCTCGGCACGCACACCCTCGGGCGAGGTGCAAAAGACATCGGCGAGGTCGCGGCGCACCTTGCGCTTGTCGGTGAGGCGGGTCAGGCCACCGGTGCCCGGCAGCACGCCGAGCAGCGGCACTTCGGGCAGGCTGACGGTGGTCGAGCGGTCGTCGACCATAACAATCTCGTCGCAAGCGAGTGCGATCTCGTAGCCGCCGCCGGCACAGGCCCCGTTCACGGCGCAGAGGAACTTCAAGCCCGTCGCGGTGCTCGAATCCTCGAGCCCATTGCGCGTCTCGTTGGTGAATTTGCAGAAATTGACCTTCCAGCCATGGCCGGAGGTGCCGAGCATGTAGATGTTGGCGCCGGCGCAGAACAGGCGCTCGCGCGCACTGGTGAGCACGACGGTACGCACCTCGGGGTGCTCGAAGCGGATGCGCTGCACGGCGTCGTGGAGTTCGATGTCAACGCCAAGATCGTAGGAGTTGAGCTTGAGCTTGTAGCCCTCGCGCAGACCGCCATCCTCGTCCACGGCCATGGCCAGGGTGGCGATCGGCCCGTCAAAGCTCAGGCGCCAGTGGCGGTAGCGAGACGGCTCGGTCTCGAAGCTGACCATGCGTTCTCTCCCGGTTGGCTCCGATATACGCCCGCTGGGACCGACATGCAAGATAATGCATGTCGGTTTTGAACCTCAGATGGCGTCGTCTATAAGGCGTCCGGCAACCGCCGCCAGCTCGGCGGCGCTGACCTCGATTTCCTTGCCGGTGGTCTCCACCACGGCCTCGGCCTTGCCATAGAGGGCCCGCCGGTTCTCCAGGATGCGCTTGAGGTCGGCCATAGCTTCGCGGCTGGCCTGCATGGGGCGGAGGTCGCCCTGGGCCATCACCCGGCCCATATGCTCGGCCGGAGTCGCGGCGATCCACACCGTGTGGCAGGAGCGCAGCAGCAGCTCGTAGGTCGCCGGCTCGGAGACGAGGCTGCCGCCGGTGGCGATCACCGCGCGCTCGTGTCCGGCGATGGCGCGTTCCAGCGCACGGCGCTCGTAACGGCGATAGGCCGCCTGGCCGTAAAGCGAGAAGATCTCGCTCAGGCTGGTGCCGGATTCCTCGGCGATCAGCTCGGCGAGCTCGACGAACGGCACCTTGAGCTGCGCTGCCAGAAGCCGTCCAAGCGTTGATTTTCCGGCCCCGCGCAGGCCAATGAGGGCGATACGGCCAGCCCGCGCGCCGGCGCCGCCACGGCCGGTAGTGTGAGCCAGGGCCCGATAGGCGGAGCCGAGCTCGGTGGCCGGCAGGCCATCGAGAATCTGCCGGGCCAGAGAATATTCGAGCGGGCGCTCAGGGCCCTCGTGCAGCAGGTCGCCCAGCGGCAGGCCCATTGCGCTGGCCACCCGCCGCAACAGCAGAATGGAGATGTTGCCATGGCCGCCTTCGAGCTGAGCCAGATAGCGTTCCGAGACGCCGGAATCGCGGGCAAGAATCTTGCGGGTCATGCCGCGGCGGGCGCGGAACTGCCGCACCCGCTCGCCCAACCCGGCCAGATAGGCGCGGTCGCTCAGCTCGGGGACCCGGACCTTCGCCTCACGCGCGCTCTTCTTGCGTTCCACGGCCATTGGCGCCTGCCGGCAATATAGTGCCGGGTCCTTTCTTAGCATGCGACCGCCATCCGGGCGATGCATTATTACGCATGAGCCGCGGGACCAAGGGTGCAAAATATTGCCGTTTCGGACTTGACCTAAATCCGGCGAGGGGCAGAATGCCCTAAACGCCCATGTAGAGGCGGTTCCAGGGAGGAAGGCTCGTTGTCTCGCGGAGAATTCCCTTCAGCCGGTCTTGCGGCCGTCGACCGCTCGTCGTCGACCCCGCGACTGAGCTTCCCGCGCACCTATAACGCCGCCCACGACCTGATCGAGCCGAACCTCGCGGCCGGTCGCGCCAGCAAGACGGCCTTCATCGACGACAAGGGCGCTTGCAGTTACGGCGAGCTGGCCGAACAAGTGAACCGCTGCGGCAACGCGCTGCGCGACCTGGGGCTTGGAGTGGAGCAACGCGTTCTGCTGCTGCTGCTCGACACCATCGATTTTCCCTCGGTGTTCCTCGGCGCCATCAAGATCGGCGCCGTGCCGGTCCCGGTGAACACGCTGCTGACTGCCGAGGACTACGCCTACATGCTGCGCGACAGCCGGGCGCGCGTGCTGGTGGTCGCAGCCCCTCTCTACGAGAAGCTCAAGCCGGCGCTCATCGACCAGCCCTGGCTGGAAAAAATCATCGTCGCCGGCCCGGCAATCGACGGGCATGCTTCGCTCGATGCCCTGACGGCTAAGGCCTCTGCCACGCTCGATGCCGCGCCGACCACCGCCGACGATCCGGCCTTCTGGCTCTACTCGTCGGGCTCGACCGGCATGCCCAAAGGCACGGTGCACGTGCATTCGAGCCTGGTGACGACTGCCGAGCTCTATGCGCGGCCGGTGTTGGGCATCAACGACAACGACATCGTCTTTTCCGCAGCAAAATTGTTCTTCGCCTACGGGCTGGGCAATGCACTGACCTTCCCCATGCGGGTCGGCGCCACTGCCGTCCTGATGGCCGAGCGGCCGACTCCAACCTCCGTCTGCCGTGTGCTCAAGCAGCACCGGCCGACTATCTTCTACGGCGTGCCGACGCTCTACGCAGCGCTGCTCGCCTCGGGTGAATTGCCGGTCAAGGGAGAGCACCGGTTGCGCTCTTGCGTCTCGGCCGGCGAGGCGTTGCCCGAGGATCTGGGCAAACGCTGGGCCCAGGGCATGGGGGTCGACATCTACGACGGCATCGGCTCGACCGAGATGCTGCACATCTTCCTGAGCAACGCTCCGGGCACCCTGCGCTACGGCACCACGGGCAAAGCCGTACCGGGTTACGGGCTCAAGCTGGTCGACGACGAGGGCAAGCCGGTGAAACCGGGCGAGGTAGGCGAGCTGCTGGTCAACGGACCGTCCAGCGCCGCCGGCTACTGGAACAACCGCGCGCGCTCCCGACACACTTTCCAGGGCGAGTGGACACGCACCGGCGACAAGTACACCGAGAGCGAGGATGGGTTCTTCACCTATTGCGGGAGAACCGACGACATGCTCAAGGTCGGCGGCATCTACGTCTCGCCCTTCGAGGTCGAGGCTGCCCTGGTGACGCATGCTGCCGTGCTCGAGGCGGCGGTGATCGGCCTCGCCGACGAGAACCGGCTGATCAAGCCCAAGGCCTTCGTCGTGCTCAAGCCCGGACAGAACGCAGCCGCCGGTCTCGATGAGGCGCTGAAAGCGCACGTCAAGGAGCGGCTGGCCCACTACAAATATCCCCGCTGGATCGAGTTCGTCAGCGAATTGCCCAAGACAGCGACCGGCAAGATCCAGCGCTTCAAGCTTCGCCAGCGCGAGACGCAGCGCGCCGCGGCGGAATGAACCGATGCGTCATGGAGGAAATGCAATGACCCTGACCACCCACAGCAAGATGGCGCGGCCGGTGTCGCGCCGTGCCGTGCTCGGCGGCGCTGCCGCAGCGGCGGCCGTTGGCACACTCAACGCGCCGTTCGTCCTCGCCCAGCCGGCCCGACTCAAGATCGGCCTGATGCTGCCTTACAGCGGCACCTTCGCCGCGCTCGGTAACAACATCACCGACGCCATGCTGCTGGCGATCAACGAGAAGGGTGGCAAGCTCGGCGGGCGCGAGGTGCAGTGGGTGCGCCTCGACGACGAAAGCGAGCCCTCCAAGGCGGCGCAGAACGCCAACAAGCTGATCGTGGGCGAGAAGGTCGACATCCTGGTCGGCACCGTGCATTCGGGCGTCGCCGCGGCGATGGTGCAGGTGGCGCGCGAGGAGAACGCCACGCTGATCATCCCCAATGCCGGCGTGGGTGCGGCCACCGGTGCCCTGTGCGCGCCGAACATCTTCCGCACGTCGTTCAGCAACTGGCAGCCGGCCTATGCCATGGGCAAGGTCGCCGGCGAGCGCAAACACCAGAACGTGGTCACCATCACCTGGAAATACGCGGCCGGCGAGGAATCGGTGCAGGGCTTCAAGGACGGGCTCGCCGCCGGTGGCGGAAAGGTCAGCAAGGAGATCTGGATCCCGTTCCCCAATGACGAGTTCCAGGCGCACCTGACCGAGATCGCCAGCCTGCGGCCGGACGCCGTCTACACTTTCTATGCCGGCGGCGGTGCGGTGAAGTTCGTCAAGGATTGGGAAGCGGCGGGGCTCAAAGGGCGTGTCCCGCTCTACGGCCCGGGCTTCCTCACCGACGGCGTGTTGCGCGCGCAGGGCGCAGCGGCTGAAGGCCTCGAGACTACGCTGCACTACGTCGAGGATCTGCCCAACCCGGTGAACCAGCGCTTCAAGGCCGACTTCAAGAAGACGACGAACCGCGACGTCGACGTCTATGCCGTGCAGGGTTACGACACCGGCCAGCTGCTGGTGCAGGGCCTCGAGGCGGTGAAGGGCAATGCGGGCGCCAAGCGCGAGTTCTACGCCGCCATGAAGGCGGCAAAGATCGACAGCCCGCGCGGGCCCTGGACACTCTCCAAGTCGCAGAACCCGGTGCAGGATTTCTACCTGCGCAAGGTGGTGAGCGGCGAGAACAAGTTCCAGAGCGTCGCGGTGAAGGGCCTCGAAGATCCGTCGACCGGTTGCCGGATGGCCTGACGCCTTCGACACCGTTGCGTTTCCAAGACCCGCCTCTCATCGTCCGCCGGGACGGTGAGAGGCGGGTTGTCGTTCGGCCCCGGCTTCTTCATTCTGCGCCCGCATGGATTGGCTGTTCTTCCTTATCCAGGTGCTCAACGGCGTCCAGTACGGGCTCTTGCTGTTTCTGATTGCCAGCGGCCTGACACTGGTCTTCGGCATCCTCCAGGTCATCAACCTGGCGCACGGCTCCTTCTACATGGTCGGCGCCTATCTCGCCTTCTGGCTAGTCAGCCAGACCGGCAATTTCGCTATCGCCGTGGTCGCCGGCGTGCCGCTGGCCGTGCTGCTCGGCTTCCTGATCGAGCGGCTGATGATCCGCTTCCTTTACGAGCGCGACCATCTGACCCAGGTGCTGCTGACCTACGGGCTGATCCTGATTTTCAACGAGGCGCAACGCCTGCTCTTCGGCAGCGATGTGCATGGCGTACCCACGCCGGCGCTGTTCACGGCCTCGATCCCGCTCACCGACAATCTGCAATACCCGGTCTACCGCATCGTCGTCTCGGTCATCTGCCTGGTCCTCGTCGCCATCATGGCGCTGGTCATCCAGAAGACCCGCCTGGGCATGTATATCCGCGCCGGCTCGACGAACCGCGAGATGGTGCAGCTCCTTGGCGTCGACATGAGCCGGCTCAGCACCTTCGTCTTCGCCGCCGGTGCGGGCCTCGCAGCACTGGCCGGCATCATCTCCGCCCCGCTCTCCTCCATCTATCCCGGCATCGGCGAGAACATTCTGATCGTCTGCTTCGTCATCGTGGTGATCGGTGGCATCGGCTCGATCAAGGGCGCTTTCATCGCCGCCCTGCTGGTCGGGCTCGCTGACACTTTCGGCAAGGTTCTGGTCCCCGAGTTCGCCAGCGTCGCCGTCTACGCGGTGATGGCGGTCATCCTGCTGTGGCGGCCGCAAGGCCTGTTCGGACGCGCCTGATGGAGCCGGCACCCCGCCTGGTCAACTGGCTGCTGCTCGCCGCGCTGGTGGCGCTGGCTTTCATTCCCCAGTTCGCCGATCGCTATCATATCCAGCTCCTCACCAAGATCATGACCATGGCGATTTTCGCCATGAGCCTCGGCCTGCTGGTGAGCGGCGTCGGGCTGGTCAGCCTCGGCCATGCCGCTTTCTTCGGCCTTGGCGCCTATCTCCTCGCCCTGCTCTCACCGGCCGGCGAGGGTGCCGCGGTGTGGTGGATATTGCCGGTCGTCCTGGCCGGCACGACGGCAGCAGCTTTTCTCATCGGCGCGCTGGCCGTGCGCACCTCGGGTGTCTATTTCATCATGCTGACCCTGGCCTTCGGCCAGATGCTCTTCTACCTCTTCCACGATTCGAAATTCGCTGGCGGCTCGGACGGCCGCTTCATGAACTTCCGGCCGGTGGTCACCTGGATGGGCGATGATCTGATCTCGCTCAACGACCGGCCAACCCTGTTCTACGTCACGCTGGTGCTGATGGCGCTGAGCTATCTAGCCATCGGCGTGGTGATGAAGGCACCCTTCGGCCGCGCCGTCCTGGGTATCCGGGTCAACGAGTCGCGC
This sequence comes from Alphaproteobacteria bacterium, assembly GCA_016869415.1. Taxonomy (GTDB): domain Bacteria; phylum Pseudomonadota; class Alphaproteobacteria; order CACIAM-22H2; family CACIAM-22H2; genus VGEI01. Next base: position 19,809 of record VGEI01000001.1, on the reverse strand, counting down.
ATGCGCGCGCTGGGCTTCAACACCTATCTCTACAAGCTCGTAGCCTTCGCCCTGGCCGGCGGCATGGCCGGCCTTGCCGGCTTCATCTACGCAACGCAGTACCGGGTGGTGAATCCCGCCCTGTTCCACTGGCGCGAGTCGGGGCTCGTGCTGATGATGGTTATTCTCGGCGGCTTGCGCTCGCGGCTCGGTCCGCTGGTCGGCGCCTTTGCACTGGTGCTGCTCGAAGAGGCGCTGCAGAGCCTGACCGATCACTGGCTGATGGCGATGGGCATCTTCGTCATCGCCGTTGTGCTGCTGCTGCCCGACGGCCTGACCGGCCTCTTCCGCCGCAAACCGAAAGCCGCCGAGGCCGCCGATGCCTAAGGCGCTGGAGACGGAAGCCCTGAGCAAGCGCTTCGGCGGCCTGGTAGCCGTCGACAATGTCAGCCTTGCCGTCCGCCAAGGTGACGTCCACTGCGTCATCGGCCCCAACGGGGCCGGCAAGACGACGCTGCTCAATCTGCTGTCCGGCGCGCTACCGCCGAGCGCCGGCCGCATCCGCTTCGGCGACCAGGACATCGCCGGGCTGCCGCCGCATCGCATCGCGCAGCTCGGCATCGGCCGCAGCTTCCAACGCACCAACATCTTCCCCGAGTTCAGCGCCTATGAGAATTGCCGGCTGGGCGCCCAAGCCCGCATGGCATCGTCGATGCGCTTCTTCCGCCCGGCCGAGCGCGACGACGGCGTGCGCGAGCGGGCAGAGCGGGCACTGGCCCTGACCGGCCTGACCCCGCGCCGCGACACGCGCGCCTCGGTCCTCAGCCATGGCGAGCAGCGTCAGCTCGAGATCGGCGTCATGCTGGCGACGGAGCCCTCGCTTCTGCTGCTCGACGAGCCGATGGCCGGCATGAGCGCTGACGAAACCGCGCGCATGGTGGACCTGCTGCGCCGCCTCAAGGAGGGACACACGCTGATCCTGATCGAGCACGACATGGACGCGGTCTTCGCGCTTGCCGATATCATTACCGTCATGGTCAACGGCGCGGTCCTGGCCAGCGGCACACCGCAGGAGATCCGCGCCAGCCAGGCCGTGCAGGATGCCTATCTCGGCGGAGACGATCTCGCCTGACATGAGCACTTCTTTGTTCGTCGAAATCGGCGGTGCTCGTCTCGAGTATGTCCGCCTTCCAGCCACCTCGCCCGGCCTGCCGACGCTGGTCTTGCTCCATGAAGGGCTTGGCAGCGTGGCCATGTGGCGCGACTTCCCGCAGAAGGCCGCAACAACCACCGGCGCCGAGACGATCGTCTACAGTCGCCGTGGCTACGGCCGTTCGTCGAAGCTCGCGGGCAGGCGTAACGTCGACTACATGCACCGCGAAGCGTGCGAGATCCTGCCGGCGCTGCTGCAGGGTCTGAATCTTCGCCGGCCGCTGCTTGTCGGTCATAGCGACGGCGCCTCGATTGCGCTCATCCATGCCGCCAGCGGTCACGACGTCGCCGGGCTGGTGGTCATGGCCCCGCACATCTTCGTCGAGGATCTGACCGTCGCGTCGATCGAGATGGCCCGGGACACCTATCGCTCGAGCGATCTGGGCAAGCGGCTCGGCCGCTACCATGACGACGCCGACCATGCCTTCTGGGGCTGGAACGACATCTGGCTCGATCCGGCGTTCCGCGCCTGGAACATCGAGGCCTTGCTGCCTGCTATCAAGGCACCGATCCTGGCCATCCAGGGCGAGGATGACGAATACGGCACGGCGGCACAGATTACCGGCATCCGCGACCGGGCACGCGTCCCCTGCAGCGTGACCCTGCTGCCGGCGTGCAGGCACTCCCCCCACCGTGACCAGCCGGGCGCGGTGCTTGGGCTGCTTGCCGGGTTTGTGCGATCCATTGCAGAAGGTGGCGCAACCCCCCGTCAAACCACCGAAATTTGAACGGAGCCGCAACTTGACCAGCCCCCGTCTTCCGGCTACTTAGCCACGGTCGACCGGATAATTCGGCGCATCGAAAGACGCCGGCAGCGGCCGGCGAGGCTGATCGGTAACCAGGGAGAGTCCGTTGGGCATTGCCACCACGTGCGTCTCGGACGTCGGCCATGGCTGACGGCTCAGCAACAGCCGGAACCACGGCGGCGGCGCACGGCCTCCCCGACACCTTCCCCAAACTCCTTGAGCGCAACGCCCGCGAGTTCGGCGACCGGCCGTCGATCCGCGAGAAGGACTATGGCATCTGGCAGACCTGGACCTGGAAGCAAGTCCATGGTGAGGTCCGAGAATTCGCCGCCGGCCTCGCCTCGCTCGGTGTCAGGCGCGGCCACAAGGTGGCCATCGTCGGCGACAACCGCCCGCAGCTTTATTGGTCGATGTGCGCCGCACAGATGCTCGGCGCAGTACCCGTCCCGGTCTACCAGGACTCGGTGGCCGAGGAGATGGGCTTCGTCATCGATCATGCCGAGGCCGATTTCGCCATCGCCGAGGATCAGGAGCAGGTCGACAAGCTCCTCGTCATCCGCGGCAAGCACAAACGGCCCGGCCACATCGTCTACAAGGATCCGCGCGGCATGCGCGACTACAACCAGCCGGGCATCGTCTCGCTGGCCGAAGTCGCAGGACGGGGCGCCGAGTTCCAGAACCAGCATCCCGGCTTCCTCGACGCCGAGATCGCCAAGGGCCGGGGTTCCGATGTTTCGGTGATGCTCTACACCTCGGGCACGACCGGCCAGCCCAAGGGCGTGATGCTGAGCTACGACAACGTCATCGTCTCCGGCCACAACGGCATCAAGTTCGACGGCCTGACGCGCGACGACGAGGTTCTCGCCTATCTGCCTATGGCCTGGGTCGGCGACCACATCTACTCCTACGGCGAATCCTTCATCGCCGGGTTCTGTCTCTCCTGTCCGGAGAGCGGCGCCACCGTGCTCACCGACCTGCGCGAAATCGGCCCGACCTTCTTCTTCGCCCCGCCGCGTATCTTCGAGAATCTGCTGACCACGGTGTCCATCCGCATGGAGGACGCCGGCTGGCTCAAGCGCTCGATGTACAAGTACTTCATGGAGGTGGCGCGCCGTGCTGGGATCGCCATCCTCGACAAGCGCCCGGTCTCGGCCGCCGACCGCTTCCTCTACTGGCTCGGAGGTTTCCTGGTCTACGCGCCACTCAAGAATGCGCTGGGCTTCAGCCGCATCCGTCTCGGCTACACCGCCGGAGAGGCCATCGGTCCGGACATCTTCGACTTCTACCGCTCGCTTGGCCTTAACCTGAAGCAGCTCTACGGCATGACCGAGACGAGCGTCTTCATCTGCATGCAGCCCGACGGGCAGGTGAAGGCCGACACGGTCGGCGTACCGGCCCCGCAAGTCGAGATCAAGATCGCCGAGTCCGGCGAAGTGCTGGTCAAGAGCCCGGGCGTCTTTCTCACCTATTACAAGAACGACAGCGCCACTAACGAGACCAAGACCCCGGACGGCTGGGTCCACACCGGCGACGCCGGCTTCTTCGACAAGGACGGCCATCTCAAGATCATCGACCGCGCCAAAGACGTGGGGCGCCTGCGCAACGGCACGCTGTTCGCGCCCAAGTACATCGAGAACAAGCTCAAGTTCTTCCCCTACATCAAGGAAGCGGTCGCCTTCGGCGACGGCCAGGACTACGTCGCCTGTTTCGTCAACATCGACCTCGAGGCGGTCGGCAACTGGGCCGAGAAACGCGCCGTGTCCTATGGCAGCTACCAGGAGCTAGCCGCCAAGCCGGAGGTCTACGACCTGCTGCAGGAGTGCGTGGAGAAGGTGAACCGCGATCTCGCCGCCGACCCCAACGTCGCTGGCTCGCAGATCAAGCGCTTCCTCATCCTGCACAAGGAGCTCGACGCCGATGACGGCGAGCTGACCCGCACCCGCAAGGTGCGCCGGCGCTTCATCGGCGACCGCTACAACGCGCTGATCGACGGGCTCTACTCCGATCGCGACCGCGCCCACATCAAGACGACGGTCACCTTCGAGGACGGCCGCACCGGCGCGATCGAGGCCGACCTCGCCATCCGGGAGGCCAAGCGCCAGCCGATCGCCTCCCCAGCGCACAAGACGGCGGCATGAGCTCCACGGGCCGCGTCATCGGCGACACGCTGCTGAAGATCGAGAACATCAGCCTCTCGTTCGGCGGCGTGCGCGCGCTGTCGAACGTCTCGTTCGATGTCCGCAAAGGCGAGATCCGCGCCATTATCGGGCCGAACGGCGCCGGCAAGTCGTCGATGCTCAACTGCATCAACGGCTTCTATCACCCGCAGCAGGGCCGGATCACCTACAAGGGCAGTGTGCGCGAGCAGATGCGCCCGCACGAGGCCGCCGCGCAGGGTATCGCCCGCACCTTCCAGAACATCGCCCTGTTCAAGGGCATGTCGACACTCGACAACATCATGAGCGGGCGGCTACTCAAGATGAAACGCGGCTTCTTTTGGCAGGCACTCTACTGGGGCCCGGCCGAGCGCGAGGAGCTCGAGCACCGCGAGGCGGTGGAGAGGATCATCGACTTCCTCGAGATCCAGGCGGTCCGCAAGATGCCGGTGGGCAAGCTGCCCTACGGCCTGCAGAAGCGCGTCGAGCTCGGCCGGGCGCTTGCCGCGGAACCCGATCTCCTGCTGCTCGACGAGCCGATGGCCGGCATGAACGTCGAGGAGAAAGAGGACATGTGCCGCTTCATCCTCGACGTCAACGACCAGTTCGGTACGACCATCGCCCTCATCGAGCATGACATGGGCGTGGTCATGGATCTCTCCGACCGCGTCGTCGTTCTGGAATATGGTCAGAAGATCGCTGACGGCACGCCTGACGAGGTGCGCGCCGACCAGCGCGTGATCGACGCCTATCTCGGCGTCCAGCATTAAAGGGACGCGCGTGGCTTTCTTCTTCGAAGTGGTTCTGGGCGGGTTGCTGGCGGGGGTTCTCTATTCACTCGTGGCGCTTGGCTTCGTGCTGATCTTCAAGGCCTCCGGCGTGTTCAACTTCGCCCAGGGAGCGATGGTGCTGTTCGCGGCCCTGACACTCGTCCGGCTGACGGAGTGGGTGCCGTTCTGGCTTGCCTTCCCCATCACCTGCGCGGTGATGATCGTGCTCGCTTTCATCATCGAGCGCATCGTGCTGCGGCCACTGGTCAACCAAGAGGGCATCATCCTATTCATGGCAACGCTGGGCATCGCCTTCTTTCTCGAAGGCTTCGGCCAGACGATCTGGGGTAGCGACATTTACACGCTCAACCTCGGCATCCCGAAAGACCCGGCCTTTATTATGGAATGGCTCTTCGACGGCGGGCTGCTGGTCGACAAGCTCGACCTTTTCGCCGCCGCCGTGGCGGGCGCCCTGGTCGTCGCCCTGGCGCTGTTCTTCCAGAAGACCCGCATCGGCCTGGCGCTGCGCGCTGTGGCCGACGATCACCAGGCCGCCCAGTCGATCGGCGTGCCGCTCAACTACATCTGGCTGGTCGTCTGGTCCGCCGCGGGAATTGTCGCTCTCGTGGCCGGCATGGTCTGGGGTGCCAAGCTGGGCGTGCAGTTCTCCATCGCCCTGGTCGCCCTCAAAGCCCTGCCGGTGCTGATCCTCGGCGGCTTCACCTCGGTGCCTGGCGCCATCATCGGCGGGCTGATTATCGGCATGGGCGAGAAGATCTCCGAGGTTTACCTCGGCCCGGTCTTCGGCGGCGGCATCGAGAACTGGTTCGCCTATATGCTGGCCCTGATCTTCCTGCTGTTCCGGCCGCAGGGCCTGTTCGGCGATCGCATCATCGAACGCGTGTAACCGATCATGCTCTACCGCGAGACCGGCCAGTTCAAGACGAGCTACTCCGCCGACCAGGCGATGTTCCCGATCCTGCAGGACCGGATCGGCATCATCCTGATTCTCGTCGTCGCTTTCGTCGGCGTGCCGATGGTGGCGACGCAGTACACCTACACCGGCCTGCTGATCCCCTTCCTGATACTTGCCCTGGCAGCGATCGGTCTCAACCTATTGACCGGCTATTGCGGCCAGGTCTCGCTGGGCACCGGCGGCTTCATGGCGGTGGGCGCCTATGCGGCCTACAACCTCGTCCTCCGCGTCCCCGATATCAATATCCTGCTAGCCATCTTCATGGCGGGCGGCTTCGCGGCCCTCGTCGGGGTGCTCTTCGGCCTGCCCAGCCTGCGCATCAAGGGCTTCTACCTGGCGGTCGCCACCCTGGCGGCGCAGTTCTTCCTCGACTGGGTGTTCATCCGCATCAAGTGGTTCACCAATTATCAGACTAACGCCAACGCGCCCGACCTGGTCATCTTCGGCGTATCGTTCAACAGCCCGGCAAACCGCTACATACTCGTGCTGAGCATCGTCTGCCTGATGGCGCTGCTCGCCAAGAACCTAGTGCGCAGCCGGGTGGGGCGCGCCTGGATGGCGGTGCGTGACATGGACATTGCCGCCGAGATCATCGGCATCCGTTTGCTGCATACCAAGCTGCTGGCCTTCGCTGTCAGCTCGTTCTATTGCGGCGTGGCCGGCGCGCTCTGGGCCTTCGTCCATCTCGGCGCCTGGGAGCCGCTGACTTTCGACGTCAACCGCTCCTTCCAGGTTCTGTTCATGGTGATCATCGGCGGGCTCGGCTCGCTGCTCGGCTCGTTCCTGGGTGCCGCCTTTATCTTCACCGTGCCCATCCTGATCAATCAGGTGCCGGCCGCCTTCGGCATGCCGATCTCGACGGCGCTCGCCGCCCATCTCGAGGCGATGATCTTCGGCTCGCTGATCATCTTCTTCCTTATCGCCGAGCCGCACGGCTTCGCGCGGCTCTGGCAGATTGGCAAGGAAAAGCTCCGGCTCTGGCCGTTTCCGCATTAAGGAACAAGGAGTTGAAGAGGAAGCGGGGTGTTTGCCTGCCCCCCCGTTTGTTGGTAGGTTTCGGGCAGCGCCGCTCACCGTTAACCGGCTGACCGGCAAAAAACATTAGGGAGGTATCGATGCAACTGACACGACTGGCCTTGGGACTGGCGGGGGCCGCTTCGGTTATGGCCCCGCTGGCCTTCTCGGCCCCGGCACAGGCCCAGAACGAACAATTCGTTCCGGCGCTCGTCTATCGCACCGGCGCCTATGCGCCCAACGGCATCCCCTTCGCCAACGGCCGCAAGGACTATTTCGCGCTGCTCAACGCGCGCGACGGCGGCATCAACGGCGTCAAGATCGTCTATGAGGAATGCGAGACCGGCTACGCCACCGATCGTGGCGTCGAGTGCTACGAGCGCCTGAAGGGCAAGGGCCCGACCGGTGCGGCAGCCTTCTCGCCGCTTTCCACCGGCATCACCTTCGCACTCACCGAAAAGGCGCCAGGCGACAAGATCCCGCTGCTCACCATGGGCTATGGCCGCGCCGACTCGGTCGACGGCAGCGTCTTCCAGTGGAACTTCCCGCTCACCGGCAGCTACTGGGACGCCGCCAACATCCTGATGCAGCACATCGCCCGCCAGGCCGGCGGCGCCGACAAGCTCAAGGGCAAGCGTCTGGCGCTCGTCTATCATGACTCGCCCTACGGCAAGGAGCCGATCCCGGTCCTCGAGGAAGCCTCCAAGCGCCTGGGCTTCCGTTTCGACGCCATGCCGGTTACGCACCCGGGCGTCGAGCAGAAATCGACCTGGCTGCAGATCCGCCAGAACCGCCCCGACTGGGTGTTCCTCTGGGGCTGGGGCGTGATGAACTCAACCTCGATCAAGGAAGCGGTCGCGGTCAACTATCCGCGCGAAAAGATGTTCGGCGTGTGGTGGTCAGGCGCCGAGCCCGACGTCCTGCCGGCCGGCGACGGCGCCAAGGGCTACTACTCCCTGGCACTCCACGTCGCGGGCTCGGTGGCACCGGTGCACAAGGACATGGTGACCCACGTCTACGACAAGGGTCAGGGTGCGGGTAAGAAGGAGGAGATCGGCGAAGTCCTCTACAACCGCGGACTGATGGACGCGCTGTTCGTCTCCGAGGCCATCCGCACGGCGATGGGCCGTTTCGGCAACAAACCGATGACCGGCGAGCAGGTGCGTTGGGGCTTCGAGAATCTCAACCTCACCGCCGAGCGTATCAAGCAACTGGGCTATGAAGGACTGGCGCAGCCGATCAGAGTTTCGTGCCAGGACCACGCCGGCGTGCATAGCGCCCGCGTCCAGCAATGGGACGGCAAGAAGTGGAACTTCGTCTCCGACGTGTACCGGGCCAACCAGGATCTGCTGCGGCCGATGATCAAGGAGTCGGCCGAGAAGTACGCCAAGGAGAAGAACATCAAGGCAGGTTGCGTCTCCTGAGCGGGACACCAGCCTGAACGCCTGACAAGGGGCGGGCGCCGACGCCCGCCCCTTTTTTCTTTCCCGGATACGCCCATGACCGCCGTCCCGTCCGCCCAGACCCAGGCCGCCGCCCCCCTGCTGCGGGTCAACAACATCGAAGTCATCTACGACCACGTCATCCTGGTGCTGAAGGGCGTGAGCCTCGAAGTACCGGCAGGCGGTATCGTCGCTCTGCTCGGCGCCAACGGAGCCGGCAAGACGACGACCCTCAAGGCCGTCTCAAACCTGCTCAAGGCCGAGCGTGGCGATGTGACCAAAGGCTCGATCGAAGCGATGGGCGAGCGTATCGACCGCCTCACCGCCTCCGACCTAGTCAGGCGCGGCATCATCCAGGTGATGGAGGGGCGCCACTGCTTCGGCCACCTGACGGTCGAGGAGAACCTGCTGACCGGCGCCTTCTCTCGCCGGGACGGCCGCGCCGCCATCCTCGCCGACCTCGAGCGCTGCTACACCTATTTCCCGCGGCTCAGGGAGCGCCGCAAAGCGCAAGCCGGCTACACCTCCGGCGGCGAGCAGCAGATGACCGCTATCGCCCGCGCCCTGATGAGCCGGCCGAAGATGATGCTGCTCGACGAGCCGTCGATGGGCCTCGCCCCGCAGCTCGTCGAGGAGATCTTCGAGATCGTGGTACAGCTCAACCGCAAGGAGGGCGTCTCCATCCTGCTGGCTGAGCAGAACACCAACATGGCCCTGCGCTACTCCCATTACGGCTACATCCTGGAGAACGGTCGCGTGGTGATGGACGGCAAGGCCGAGGATCTGCGCCAGAACGAGGACGTGAAGGAGTTCTACCTCGGCCTCTCGGCCTCCGGCCGCAAGAGCTACCGCGAGGTCAAGCACTACAAGCGGCGCAAACGCTGGCTGGCCTGACCATGAGCGATGAATTCGAGTATTTCGACGAGCTAGAGACCCGCGATCCGGAGCTGCGCGAGCAGGCGCATTTCGACGCCCTGACCGAGCAGATCGCCAACGCCAAGGCCAACGCGCCGGGTTTCGCCGAGAGCCTCAAACATGTCCGGCCCGAGGACGTGCGCGACCGCAGCGCCCTGGCGAAGCTGCCGATCGTGCGCAAGTCGGAGCTGATCGAGCGGCAGAAGCAGCTGTTCGAGGAGCGCGATCCCTTCGGCGGGCTGACGGCGGTGAAGACCGGACAGCTGGCGCGGATCTTCGCCTCGCCCGGCCCGATCTACGACCCCGAGGCGATGCGCCCGGATTATTGGCGCCTGGCCCGCGCCCTGTTTGCCGCCGGCTTCCGCCGCGGCAACATCATCCATAACAGCTTCGCTTATCACCTGACGCCGGCGGGCTCGATGCTCGAATCGGGCGCCCACGCACTGGGCTGCGCCGTGATCCCCGCCGGTACCGGCAATACCGAGCTGCAGGTGCGCACCATCGCCGATGTCAAGCCCAAGGGCTATACCGGCACGCCGTCCTTCCTAAAGATCCTGCTGGAGAAGGCACGCGAGCTCGGCATCGACATCAAGCCGATGAAACGCGCCCTGGTCTCCGGCGAGGCGCTCCCGCCGAGCCTGCGTAACGACATCAAAATGATGGGCGTCAAAGTGCGGCAGTGCTACGCCTCCGCCGATCTCGGCCTTATCGCCTACGAATCGGTGGTCGGCGAAGGCCTAGTCGCCGACGAATGGATCATCGTCGAGATCGTCCGGCCGGGGACCGGCGACCCCGTGCCCGAGGGCGATGCCGGCGAAGTCGTGGTCACCACGCTCAACCCAGAGTACCCGCTGATCCGCTTCGCCACTGGCGACCTCTCGGCGGTAATGCTGGGCATGAGCCCTTGCGGTCGCACCAACATAAGGCTCAAGGGCTGGATGGGACGCGCTGACCAGACGACCAAGGTCAAGGGCATGTTCGTTCATCCCGGCCAGGTCGCCGAGGTGATCAAGCGTCACAAGGATCTCGGCCGCTACCGTCTGGTGGTCGACAACATCGACGCCAACGACGTCATGATCCTGAAGATCGAACGGCCGGGCGGCCATGACGACGCGCTGGCCTCGAAGATCGCCGACACCCTACAGGCCGTGACCAAGATGCGCGGCGAGGTCGAATTGCTGCCGCCGGGGACCTTGCCCAACGACGGCAAGGTGATCGAGGATATCCGCTCGTACGATTGAGCCCGGCGCCGCAGGTGCAGGCGCCTCACGGCAAGAGCCGCGGCCTACAGCACCTTGTGCTGCTGCACCGGAATCATCTGCCGCACGTCGCGCTGGTAGGCGAAATCGAGTCGCGCGGTGACGAAGCCGGGCTTGTCGTAGGCCCTGGCAATGACATGGCCCCAGGGATTGACCACTAAACTATGACCGTAAGTGGTGCGGTTGCCGTTCGCATAGGTGCCGCACTGGGCTGCCGCCAGGACATAGGTCTCGGTCTCGATCGCGCGGGCGCGTAGCAGCACTTCCCAATGATCCTTGCCGGTCTGCAGCGTGAACGCGGCGGGCACCATGATGATCTCGGCGCCCTTCTTGGCCAGCGCCTGGTAGAGCTCCGGAAAGCGGACGTCGTAGCAGATCGAGGCGCCGATCGACCGGCCCTCGGCCTGATAGGTCACCACCTCGCCCCCACGAGCGAACGTGGCGGACTCCCGGTATTCCTTGCCGTCGGGTGTAACCACGTCGAACAGGTGGATCTTGCGGTAGCGCGCGATCTCCGTGCCGTCGCGCTCGAAGACGCAGGTCGTGTTGTAGAGCTTGTCGCCCTCGGCCTCAAGCAAGCTGCCGCCGTGTACGACGATGCGGTGCTTCCTGGCCAGGTCGCGCAGCAGGGTCCAGGCTTCGCCACCCGGCAGCGTCTCGGCCGCGGCTTTCTTGGCCTCCCGGTTCTCGCTTAAATGAGTGAACATCTCCGGCAGCAGCACGAGGTCCGGCCGGTCGGCGGCCACCGCCTCCTCGATCAGGCGCTTGGCCTGGGCGAGGTTGGCCGCCTTGTTCTCCTGCGAGTTCATCTGGATCAGCGAGACTTTCATGCGTGTGCCTCAAGACAGGGGCCCCCGCGCACGTAGGGTTGGTGTGGCGGCTACGTGCGCGGGGGGAAATGATAGTGGACGCAAGGCCCCGGCTTCGTGTCAATAGCGTATGGCCGATCCCGACCAGTTCGTCGCCGCCGACCTCGCCTGCATCCGGGGTGAGCGGTTTGTATTCAGCAAGCTCCGATTCACTCTGTCCAACGGCGATGCGCTGGCCCTGGTCGGGCCGAACGGGGCGGGCAAGTCGAGCCTGCTGCGCCTGCTCGCCGGGCTGCTGCCGGCTTCCGACGGAAAACTCACCTGGAACGGCGCGCCGGTCGGCGACGAGCCGGACGCCCACCGCGCCCGGCTGCACTATCTCGGCCATCTCGACGCGGTGAAGCCGGCACTCACGCCGCTCGAAAGCCTCGCCTTTCATGCCCAGCTGCGCGGCGAGATGCCGGGTGCTACGGCCCTCAAGACGGCGTTGGACGCCCTGGGCATCGCCGGCCTCGCCGATCTGCCGGGGCGGTTTCTGTCACAGGGACAAAGGCGGCGCGCCGCCCTCGCCCGCCTGCGCGCCACCAGCGCACGGCTCTGGCTGCTCGACGAGCCGACCCTCGGCCTCGACGCAGACGCCCTGGTGCGCCTCGCCGACCTCATCGACACCCACCGCTCGCAGGGTGGCATCGTCATCGTCGCCACGCATGGCGGCCTCGATCTCGGGCCGCACACCACGCTGGAGTTGGGCACGGCGCGCAACGCGGGGATGGCGGCATGAACGCCGTGCTCGCCGTGCTGCTGCGTGACCTGCGTCTGGCCTGGCGCGCACCAGGCGACAGCCTCAATGTCGTGCTGTTCTTCGTGCTGACGGTGGTGCTGTTTCCATTGGGCATCGGACCGGAGATCGAGACGCTGCAGCGCATTTCAGTCGGCGTCGTCTGGGTGATGGCCCTGCTCGCCTGTCTGCTCTCCCTCGACCGCCTGTTCCGCGACGACGCCGAGGACGGCAGCCTCGATCTTTTCGCCCTATCGCCAGTGGCGCTCGAATTCCTGGTGCTGAGCAAAGTCCTGGCCCACTGGTTGATCAGCGCCGTGCCGCTGATCGTCATCTCGCCCGTTCTCGCGCTCAGCCTGCACATGCCTGTTGAGGCGTTTCCGGCGCTGCTGAGCTCGCTGCTGCTGGGCACACCGACCCTCAGCCTGATCGGCGCCATCGGTGCGGCGCTGACGCTCGGCTCGCGCAAGGCCGGCGTGCTGATCGGCCTGCTCGTCCTGCCCCTTTATATCCCGGTGCTGATCTTCGGTGTGGCCGCCGTCGACGCGGCGGCACAGGGGCTGCCGGCCCAGCCCCACTTGCTGCTGCTCGGTGGCCTGCTGGCGCTCTTCCTGCCGGTCGCGCCGGTGGCCGCTGCGGCAGCCATTCGCCAGGCGCAGCAGTAATTCAGTCAATCAGCTGCCCGCTGGGATCGAAGAAGGGAAACGGCCCAGCGTACTCGCCGAGAACCGCCGTGTGGCTGATCAGCGCGCCGTCGCGCCAGAGATGCAGCATGTAGCCGGGTGGTTCCATGCGGAAGGCGCTGGGTCCGTCCGGGCGCAGATCGAGCGCCACCTGATGCGCCGGGCTGGGACAGGTTGTGGCGCGTCGCCCGCCGACCACCGCCTGGATGGTGCGGTGCAGATGACCGCAGAGGACGGCTTGCACCTGCGGATGCTTCGCCATCACGGCGGCGAAGCCCTCGCGGCCCTTGAGGCCGATCCGGTCCATGTGGGCGATGGCTGTTGGAAACGGCGGGTGATGCATCATCACCACTGTCGGCGCTGACGGCTTTTGTCCCAGGGTTGCATCGAGCCAGGCGAGGCGCTCGTCATCGAGCTCGCCACCGCCCTGCATCGGGATGACTGTGTCGAGACCGATTAAGCGCAGCGGCCATCTGTCGACGGCGTAGTTGAGGAAGCCGCTTGCCGGCAGATAGCCATCCTCACGGAAAGCCTGGCGCATGGCGTCGCGGTCGTCGTGATTGCCGGGGATGGCGTAGATCGGCGCCTTGAGCGGCGCCAGAATGCTCTTGAGATGCGCATACTCGTCCGGCCTGCCGAGATCGACCAGATCGCCGGTCAGCGCGATGACATCCGGTTTGGGGTCGAGCTTCGCCACCTCGGACACACAGGCGCGCAGCATGGCAGCGGTGTCGACGCGTTTATAGGCCAGCTTGCCCGGCAGCTTGATATGCGTATCGGTGATCTGAAGGATGAGCATCGCAACGGTTCTCTAGAGTGATAGCAGGCCGTGCGGGTCGATGCGCAGGCCCACCGTCTCGCCGTGCTTGAAATCGCGCCGCGTGCCGGTCTCGAGGATCAGCGGCTTCTCACCGCCGACATTGACCGCCAGGCGCGTCCGGTCGCCGAGGAAGAAGGCGGCGGCGATGGTGCCCCGGAGATGGGCATCCCCGCCTTCGGCCAGGCTGATGTCCTGTGGCCGGAACATCGCCTCGGTGATGTGCGCCGGTGCACCGGCCCAGGGAATAGTCCCCGCGGCGGTGACAAAGCCGCCATTGGCCACCCTTCCCTGTACCCGGTTCATGGTGCCGATGAAGTCGGCGACGAACAGTGTCGCCGGCCGCTGGTAGATGTCGCGCGGCGTGCCGATCTGAGCCACCTTGCCGTGCTCCATGACCACGATGCGGTCGCCCAGCGCCATGGCCTCGGCCTGGTCGTGGGTCACATAGACCGCGGTGATGCCGAGGCGGCGCAGCAGTTCGTCGATCTCGATGCGCAGCGCGTCGCGCAGCTTGGCGTCGAGCGCCGTCAGCGGTTCATCCAGCAGCAGGGCGCGTGGCCGCACGGCCAGGGCGCGGGCTAGGGCGACGCGCTGACGCTGGCCGCCGGAGAGCTGGTCGATGCGCCGGTCAGCCAGCTTCTCGATGCGCATCATTGCAAGCATTTCACCCACCCGGGCGCGCAAGGCCTCGGTCGGGGTTTTGCGCAGCCGCAGGCCGTAGCCGATGTTCTCGGCCACGCTCATGTTGGGAAACAAGGCGTAGGACTGGAACACCATGCCCACATTGCGCTTCTCGATCGACAGCGGCGTCACACCCTCGCCGTCGAACATGACCTTCCCGCCGGCATCCGGCTGCTCCAAGCCGGCGATGATGCGCAGGGTCGTGGTCTTGCCGCAGCCGGACGGCCCCAGCAGCACCACGGTCTCGCCGGCGTTGATGGCGAGGTCGAGCGGCTCCAGCGCCTTCGTGCCGTCGGCGAAAGTCTTGGCGCAGCCCGTGAGCGTGATGGCCAGCGGTTTCATGGTTTCGGTCATATCGGTTACTCGTCTTCGGCGACGAACTTGGTGGGGCGGGCCTGACCCAGCCACTGCAGGGCGACGAGCAGCGGCACGATCATCAGGAAGAAAACCAGGGTGTAGGCGCTGCCGATCTCCAGGCGCAGGGAGGCGTAGGCGTCGGCCAGGCCGACCGGCAAGGTCTTGGTCAGCGGCGTATGCAGCAGCCAGGTCATGTTGAACTCACCCATCGACAGGGTAACGACCATCAGCGAGCCGGCGAGGATGCCGCCACGGCAATTGGGCAGCACGACATGGAAGAAGCGCTGCCAGAAGGTGGCACCGAGGCTGGCGGCACCTTCCTCCAGCGTCTTGAGGTCGATGGCGCTGAGTACCGCCAGCACCGAGCGCACCATGAAGGGAAGAGTGAACAGGATATGGCCGACCAGGATGAACACCCAGGAGGTGCGGAAGCCGCCGACCCCGCCGTAGGTGACGATCAGTGCCAGCGCGGTGGCCAGGCCAGGCACGGCCACCGGCATGACCAGCAGCTCTTCCAGCGCCCGGCTGAAGGCGTTCTGCCGCTTGGCCAGGGCGTAGGCGGCCGGGATACCGAGAATCAGCGTGCCCGCAAGGCAGGCCAGGGAGATGCCGATCGACAGGAAGATCGTGTCGCGATAACCGTCCCAGACTGCGTAGACCCAGCGCAGGGTGAACCCGCTCTGGACGCCGCTCTGGTAGTTCACGGTCACACCCGCCAGAATCGACAGGATCACCGGCGCGATGAGGAAGGCGCAAACGAAGAGCGTGAAGCCGAGCTGCGCGTAAAAGGCGGGCCCGCGTTTCATATCTAGCCTGCCGCCGCGACGGTGCTGCCGGCGGCCGTGCGCGCCACGGCCAGCACCACCCAGGTGACAGCACCCAGCACGAAGCTCAGCGCCGCGGCCATGGCGATGTTCGCCTCGAGCGTGAACTCCGTATAGATGACCATCGGCAGCACGTTGATGCGCGTGGCAAGCGTGAACGCCGTGCCGAAGGCACCCATTGCCGTGGCGAAGCAGATGGCGCCGGCGGAGATGAAGGCAGGCTTCAGGCCCGGGATGATGACGTCCACCACCACATGCCAGGTCGAGGCGCCGAGCGAGCGGGCCGCTTCCTCCAGCTTGGGGTCGAGCTTCTCGGCCGCCGCCATCACCGTGAGGATGGTGCGCGGGATGGAGAAATAGACGTAGCCCATGAACAGACCGGCCATCGAGTAGGCGAAGACGATCTTGTCGCCGGTCAGGAAGCGGCTGATGTCGCCGATCAGGCCCTGGCGGCCGGCCAGCATGATGACCATGAAGCCGATGACCACGCCGGGAAAGGCCAGCGGGAAGGTCAGCATGGCGACCAGCGCGCCATTGCCGGGGAAGCGGTTGCGCTGCAGGAAGACGCCAGCGAGGCCGCTGACCATGAGCGTCACCACGGTGGTGATGGCGGCGAGGCCGAGGGTCGAGAGCAGGCTGGAGAAGTAATTCCGGTCGGTGAGGATCGCGGTATAGGCGCCCCAACCTTCCTTGCCGGTCAGGCCGATATGGAAGAGCTGGGCCAGCGGCAGCAGGAAGAAAGCACCGAAGAAGATGCCTGCCGGCAGAAGCAGCAGCGTCAGGCGGTGACCGTCGCGATTCATCGGGCAAAGGGGGCGGCGTCTTGCGGCGCCGCCCCGCCAGTGTCAGTTCACTTCGTTACGATAGCGGTCGATGATGCTCTTCTGCGCCGCCGCCAGCTTCTTGAGGTCGATCGGCTTGGCGCGGGCGTATTCGCTGTCCGGCAGGAACTTCGCCTTGGCGTCGGCCGACAGACGGTCGGCAAAGACCGGCCGCAGGTAGGCATTGCCCCACATCGCCTGGCTTTCATCGGAAAGCACGAAGTCGAGCACCTTCTTGCCGTTCGCGGCGTTCGGCCCCTTGTTGACCAGCGCCATGACGTAGGGGAAGACCACCGTGCCCTCACGCGGGATGACGAACTGCACCGGCGCCTTGTCGGTGTACTGGCCGCGATAGGCGTTGAAATCGTAGTCGAGCAGGATCGGGATCTCACCCGAGATGACGCGGGCATATGAGGTCTGCTTGGGCACGATCGGATCGTTCTTGGCCAGCGCCTTGAAATACTGGATCGACTTGTCGAGGTTCTCGTACGTGCCGCCCAGCGCCAGGTTGATGGCCATGACACCGAGCTGGCCGACGGCGGCCGAGGTCGGGTCGAGATAGCCGACGAGGCCCTTGTATTCGGGCTTGAGCAGATCGGCCCAGCTCTGGGGTACGGGCTTGTTGCCCAGCGCCTGCTTGTTGACGAACAGGCCGAGCGTGCCCGAATGGATGGTGAACCAGTTGCCGTCCGGGTCCTTGAGGTCGGCGGGGATCTTGTCCCAGCCCACCGGCTTGTAAGGCGTCAGAATGCCGGCGTCCTTGGCGGGGTCGGCGGCAATACCGCCGAGATAGGTTACGTCGGCAACCGGGTTGTTCTTCTCGGCGATCAGTGCAGCAATGGCCTGGCCCGAGTTCTTGTTGTCCGGCGGCACCTGGATGTTGAGCCGCTGCTGGATGGCGCGCAGCTGCGAGCCCCAGTCGGCCCATTCCGGCGGGCAGTTGTAGCAGATGGCACGGCTCTGGGCCGAGGCGTCTGCGGTGCTGAAGGCCGCCAGCGCAAGTGCGGCGGCAAACAAGGCGCGTTTCAACATGGGTCCTCTCCTTCTCTCCTGGCCTTAGTGGTCTGAGCTGTTGGCGATAACGACGCGAACACCGTCGGCGGCAAGACGGTTGGCGATGCCGGGTGGAGGCGGCCGGTCGGCGAACACGGCGCTGGCCTCGCTGATATGCCCGCCGCGCACGGTGGCCCGGCGGCCGAATTTCGAATGATCGAGCACGAGGAAGCGCTGGCGGCAGTTCTGGGTCAGCGACTGACGTATGCTGACCTCCTCGTGGGTGAAATCGAGCAGCGTGCCGCTCTCGTCCACCCCGCCCACGCCGTAAATCCCGATATCGACACTGAAGCGGTCGAAGAAACCGATGGCGTCGCCGCCGATCACGTCGTGGTCGGGTGTGCGCAGCTTGCCGCCGGCGATGATCACCTCGCAGCTTGGGTTGCGGCCGAACGCCAGCGCCACGTTGAGGTTGTTGGTCATCACCCGCAAACCCTGATGCTCGGCCAAGGCCTGGGCGCAGGCCTCGGGCGTGGTGCCGATACCGAAGAACAGCGAGGATGCCACCGGCACCTCGCGTGCCACCAGCGCCGCGATGCGGCGCTTCGCCTCGATGTTGAGCACCTGGCGGGCGGGGTAGGCGAGGTTTTCGCTCGCCGCCGGCCATTCGACCCCGCCATGGCGGCGGCGCAGCACCCCGCGCTCGCAGAGCAGGTTGACGTCGCGGCGGATGGTCTGCGGCGTCACGCCGTAATGCTCCGCCAGGACGTCGATAGCCTGGAAGCCATCGCGCCGCACGCGCTCGACGATTGCCTGAACCCGCTCCTCGGCGGTCATCGGCTGCATTTCCCCGGCTCCACCCCTCCACGTTCATGCGAACACCAGGGGTGCTATTTTTCAGTCACGCTACTTTCAAATGAACCTCCGGTTTCAGCAAGTGAAAAACGAACCTGGGGGTAACCGCCGGCGGCCGGACCCCAGGGTCGGATGAAATAAAACAGGCACCTCAAGGGTTTATTAGCGTCGCCCGGCCCTCCTCAAAGGCGTGGAAATAGCCCGCCGAAGGGACTACATCGTAGATCGCACGATGCAACGTTTCGCCAATCCCGGCCGCTTCCAGCGTCTCGCGCGCACCGTCTACCCCTGGACGGCGGCGCTGACCGTGCTGTGCTTGGCCGCCGGCCTGTGGTTCGCGCTGGTCGCTTCGCCCGGCGACTACCAGATGGGCGAGAGCGTGCGCCTGATGTACGTGCACGTGCCCTCGGCCTGGATGGCGCTGTTCTCCTACGTCAACCTGGCTATCGCCGGTGCCGTGCTGCTGGTCTGGAAGCATCCGCTGGCCGAACTCGCCGGCCGTGCCATGGCGCCGGTCGGCGCATGCTTTACCGCGCTCTGCCTGATCACCGGCTCGCTCTGGGGCCAGCCGATGTGGGGCACCTGGTGGGTGTGGGACGCGCGCCTGACCTCGGTGCTGATCCTGTTCTTCCTCTTTCTCGGCTACATCGCGCTTACCAACGCCTTCGACGACCCGACGCGCGGCGGCAAGGCAGCAGCGGTGCTGGCCCTGGTCGGCGTGGTCAACGTGCCGATCATCAAGTTCTCGGTCGACTGGTGGAACACTTTGCATCAGCCGGCTTCGCTGACCAGGCTCGACGCGCCGGCGATTCATTCCTCGATGCTGGTGCCGCTGCTGCTTATGGCCTTCGGCTTCACCTTCTATTTCGTCAGCATCACCTTGGTCCGCATGCGCGCCGAGATCCTGGCGCGGCGCCTGCGCGCTCTGCAGTTCGCGCAGGGTAGCGTCGCGGCGGAGGTCTCGGCATGAGCAGCTGGTTCGCCATGGGTGGATACGCGGCCTATGTCTGGCCGGCCTATATCATCGTGGCGGGCACACTGGCGGCGCTCTGGCTCGTCAGCCGGCGCACGCTCAAGGCGCTGGAAGCGGAGGTCGAGCTCGCCGAGGCCGAAAACCCGCGGCGGAAGAACTCATGACTCGCAAGCGGCGGCGGCTTTATATCCTCGGCCTGTTCCTGCTCGGCCTGGGCACGGCGACGGCACTCACGCTCTACGGCCTCAAGGACAACGTGGCCTTCTTCCGCAGCCCGACCGAGGTTATCAAGGCGGCCGGTCTTCCCAAGGGCGATTTCCGCCTCGGCGGGCTGGTCGAGATCGGCTCGATCGAGCGCCCGCCCGCCGACGCCCGGTCCCTCGAGGTGCGCTTCCGCATCACCGATATCGAGAGCACCGTTCCCGTGGTCTATGCCGGCATCCTGCCCGACCTGTTCCGCGAGGGTCAGGGGGTGATCGCCAACGGGCGGCTGCTGCCCGACGGCACCTTCCGGGCGCGCGAGATCCTGGCCAAGCACGACGAGAACTACATGCCGCCCGAGGTGGCCGAGGCACTCAAGAAATCCGGCCGCTGGAACGAGACCATGGGTAAGGGGAAGTAGGGGGCAAGTGGGGCGGCGTGCAAGATCCGCCAGACGACCCCGCACCCTATGTCTAGAATGTCCACTATGAGAGAAGCTGGCGGATGATTCCCGAGATCGGCCACTACGCGCTCGTGCTGGCGCT